>DAHXLH010000252.1:0-33137 GCA_027366115.1 Phycisphaerales bacterium | reverse complement strand
GCCAGCGTGTGTAAATCAATCGGTGTCGGAGGTTCGGCGAAGCGAACCTCAGGATGGGGCCTTAACCGTTGATTTTCCGAATCTTTCGTCATGTGCACTCCTTTGAGATCGTTATTCCGTATGCAGCGGATATTCAGGGCTGGCCCATCACTTGGCCAGCCGGTCAAGCACCGGTGATTCGCTGGCTTTTCCGGCCCAGCTTGGTCTCTAAGTATAGCCGCCCATCAGACCATCGCGGTGATTTTTATTCCGCTGGAGACGCGTATCAGCTGTGGCGGCCATTTCGCGCTATGTGCCCCTGCTTGGCATGCGTGACAACCAGACAGCTACGTGACCGCGCCGGCAAAGGCCAGTCCACCGATGAGATTATGAAACTTACGCGGAAAGTGACGAAGGACTCCGATTGATCACCCGCGACGTGGGACGCTACAGAACATATTTTCCGCGATTGGACATCATCTGCCCCAGCGGAGCGTAATCGCAACTCTCGGATCGCCGGCATATTTCTAAATTCAAGCTTCATCTATGAGAGGTATGGCACGGACCACCAAGCTACATTCGGGCGCAAATCTTTGCCGAGCTGCTGCCACCCAGCCTCCGTGCCATCACTGTATTCGTTTGACGGGATAGCCCCTTCGGTTATTGTAAGACTGTCTTAAATTTGGATCGGCTAAGATGCAGCATCGGCATTTGAATTCTTCAACTATGACGCTGGCGGCGATTGATGACATTATCTCCCGTGGCCAGCGGCAAGATTGGGTAGAGCTGCGGCAGAACGTGCTAGGCGATAGAGCGGTTGCCGCAAAAGTAGTTCAAGTCTGCAAGACCCATCTGCCGGATCCTTACGCTCAGCGTTATCACTTTTGGATGCATTATGTCCAACAACACTCAACCTGACTGGGAGCGGCTGCTGCTGGCCGCCAGCCGACTTCAGCGGATTCTTCCAGGGGCGGTTCTCGTTGGGGGTACCGCGTCGGCAATGCACGCCAAGCACCGGTTCTCGAATGATGCCGACCACGTCCTGACTGATTTGCGTTCACGGTTCGATCAGGTTCTTGCGGAGCTTGAATCCGTTGCTGGATGGAAGACCGCGCGAGTTAACCGGCCCGTATTAATTCTTGGAAGCCTCGATGGTATCGAGACTGGAGTGCGGCAACTGATACGCGCATCCCCATTGGAGACGACGAAAGTTACTGTCCAGGACGAAGTGATAACATTACCAACACCTGCGGAGATCCTGCGCATCAAGGGAATTCTAATTCTTAAACGCAACGCCACACGCGATTATCTGGATTTTGTCGCGCTGGCCGCCAACATGGGGAATGCTGAGGTTGCTGTCGCCTTGAAAACTCTGGATGCGCTTTATCCGCAACCCAATGGAGAATCGGCGATACTCCAGTTGGTTATTCAACTGGCCAATCCCATGCCATTTGATCTTAGTGAGGAAGGTCTTGCTGAATATCGCAATCTGATTTCACCTTGGCAGAGCTGGCAAACGGTTGCGGAAGCTTGCTCGCGTCTAGCCACGTTGGTTTTCGATCAGGTGGTGGGCTAATAACACCGCTAAGAGAGGGTGTGATGCCCACCATTGTGCTTCCGCGTTGCAAAGTCGTAGTATTGGGAATTGTAAGAATATTACCACGGGCGCCGCAGTTTTAGCGTGCTTAGGCGTGGCGATACATGTAGATAGGAGTTTCAATCATGAAGGTGACGACGAAGGGCCAAGTAACAGTTCCGCGGGCAATTCGCGAGCGGACGGGGATTCTTTCACACACGGACGTGGAGTTTATCATGCGCGGGAAAGAGGTTATTTTACGTAAGCTATCCGGTGGACGGCGAGGAAACGCATTGATCGCACAAATGCGCGGCGGTGCCGGCACCGGCTTGTCCACCGATGAGATTATGAAACTTACTAAGCCGCGACGGGATGCTTCTATGGTGCGCTCCGCCACCGACAAAGCCGACGGCTATGCGAAGTTTCCCCGCGCGGCCGTGTTCCCCGGGAATACTGCCACGGCCGAAGCCCATCACGGCCCTGATGAAAGCCAAGATGAAAACCAATTCCTTGGACCCTTATGATATAATGCCCTCATGAAACAAATTGCGCGCACATTCAACTCCCATCACGCGGCGGATGCCGCGGATCGGGCATATTACAGGGCTCTTTCACCCACCCAGCGTCTGGATATTCTATTGGACCTGATTAACGCGCAACGGAGCAACGATGAAACTTCCCAAAGACTTGCGCGAGTTTGTCGCGTTGTTAAACGCCGGCCGCGTTAAGTACGTTATTGTCGGCGGCGATGCGGTGGCTTTTCATGGCCGACCACGATTCACAGGTGATAAGGAGTAGAACATGGCGAAAAAGAAGCAACCGGCGAAGAGGGGTATCGGCAGATTTTCCACTGGCGGATTGCAACTGAAAATTACTCTGGATGAAAGCAACCCGCCGATCTGGCGGCGGGTAATCGTTCCGGCGAACCTCACCCTTGCGGGCCTGCACCTTGTAATTCAGACGGCCATGGGTTGGAACAATAGCCATATGCATCAGTTTGAAATCGGCGAGGTGCGGTACACCGGATATGATCCATTGGATGACTTTGATGATACCGGTGAAGATGACTCGAAAATTAGCGTGGCCAAGGCTATAAGAACAAGAAAGGAATTCCTTTACGAATACGACTTTGGCGACAGTTGGATACATACGATTGTCGTTGAAAAGAAAATCCCGGTTTTAAAAAAGCCCATCGTCTGCACTGGAGGCGAAATGGCCTGTCCGCCTGAGGATTGCGGCGGCCTGTGGGGATACTACGACAAGCTGGCCGCGATCAACGATAAAGAGCATCCCGACCATGAGGAATTCGCTGAGTGGCTGGGCAAGTTTGATCCCGAAGCGTTTGATATCAACGCGGTTAATAAATCGCTGGCACGACTGGCCAGGTAGGAGCCTCTTGGCACCGGTAACGCCCCAACTATTGACCACCACTATTGACCACGGTTGATATTCACCCCCCTTTTACTCTAAAATAGTGCAGGACTTTGGAAAACGCGATGAATGGGATAAGAATCCCCGTTTATCGAGGATCTAAAAACTGGTTTTCTCACAACAGTCCCGGCGGCCCCATAAGGCCCAGCGGGGCCGAGAAACCATTCTTGCTTTAAGAGGAATTTTCATAGTGAAAAACGTGATTCTACCTGATCCCCAAGCCGCACAGGTATGGTTTGATTTTGACGGCACGATCTCGCGACAGGATGTGCTGGACGAATTGGTAAACAGGTTTTCACGCAATGAATCATGGCGGCTCATTGAAGAGCGGTGGCAAGCGGGGTTGATCGGCTCGGAGGCGTGTTTACGCGAAGAATTCGCGCTTTTGGACGTTTCCGATAACGACCTTTACGATTTTATCGATCAAGTGGAAATTGATCAGGGATTTCTGCCGTTGATTGCCATGCTGCGGCAGTATCACGTCCCGTTTGCCATTCTCAGCGACGGCATTGAAAAATTTATTCGCAGAATCCTTAACCGCTTTAACGTGGGCGATATTAAAATTCGGGCCAATCGAATCGCCCGAATGGATCAGCAACTTCACCTGGTGTGCCCACACAAAACGGAATTTTGCTTATCGGCGGCAGCTCATTGTAAATGCAGCAGCGCCCGGGAATTGCACGTAGGGCGGCGGAAAACCATTTACATAGGCGACGGCCGCAGTGATATCTGCCCGGCCCGCCAAGCCGATGTCGTATTTGCCAAAGGGGTTCTGGCGCAGGAATTGGCGTTCCGGCAACACGCCTATATTCCATACAACAGTCTGCACGAAATTATCGCGATCATGAATGGGGCATGGACATCGCAGGTAGCAGCGATATAAATCGCTTTAAACCTAACGAAAGAATGCGAGCCTTATGCCTGCAATAACCACGACCCAACGCGATGCATTTGCAACAACCGCCCCGCGTCTACGAAGCGAACTGGAAAGCATTCTGCATCAGCGTCAGCCGGCCACCGAGGAACTGCTGGAAAGGCTGTTGCAAATTCCCTCTACCAGCGGCAATGAGCACGATCTGGTAGTTTTTATCGCGCGGTGGGCCCAACAAAATGGCTTTGAAACGGATTTATTTGAGTCTTCGGAAGCAGCGCTTAGCGCCTATCGTCAAGCAACTTTACGGCACATTCCGCTGGCTGGGCGCCCCACCTTGGTGATCAAATTTCCAGGCTGTGGCGTTGGCCGCAGCTTGATGTTCAATGCGCACAGCGATGTCATTGCACCGGGTGATCCACAGCGGTGGGCGCATGGCCCATGGTCGGGGAAAATAGCCGATGGGCGGATTTATGGCCGGGGCGCTTGCGATGTAAAAGGACCGCTGGCCAGTGCGCTGGCGGCATTGGTGACACTAAAACAAATATATCCCCAGGGCCTGCCGGGCGATGTGATGGTGGAAATTGTTCCTGGCGAAGAGGATTGCGTGGGGCTGGGCACATTAACCAGTCATGTGCGCGGGTATCATCCGGATGGGTTAATTGTGCTGGAACCCACCGAGGGACAGCCACGAAATGCATCGCGCGGCGGCGTAAGATTCGCCATCCGGGTACATGGCAAAGCGGTGCATGGCACAGTCAAATGGCTGGGAATCGACGCCATCGTCGGCTTGCGTGCGGTGCTGGAACACCTGGAACTTATGGAAACGGAATTTGCCAAGCCCGACGCCAATGAGTTGTTTGCCCCCTATCCTATTATGCGCCCCATTACGGTGGATCATATTGAGGGCGGAAATTGGCAAGGTGCCACCTGTGATTTAGCCCAGTGCGCGGGGTACCTGGAATTGCTGCCAGCCGATGAATTTGACGTTTGGAAAAAGCGGTTTCAGGATCGGCTGCGTGAATTGCAGCAAAAAGGAAAAGGTGGCGGGTGCCGATTGGAAATCGAATTTTCCGAAGAATATGGCGGCCATGAATTATCCGCAGAACATCCGCTGGCGCAATGTGCGTTGGCGGCAATGACAGATATTGGTTTAACAGCAAGCAGCATGTCATGGCGCGGTTTTAACGCAGGGTGTGAAGCTGGCTTGCGTTGGGGTATCGATCAAACACCTACGCTGGTATGGGGTCCCGGCAGCCTGGAGCAGGCGCATGGGATGGATGAATTCGTGGAGTTAAAAGCGGTGCATGAAGCGGCGCGATCCTTTGCGCTGTGTGCAATACATTGGACAACTTTACCGGTAAAATAGACCTATGACACAAACGATGGTACATCCTCTGGGGTTAACGGATCTTCATGCGACGAGTCAGTCCCAGCAATGGTTTGCCCGCGCCAAGCAAGTATTGGCGGGCGGAATCAGCAGTTCGGCCCGCAGTTCCACCACCGGGCCGTTGCCCTATCCGTTGTACATTGCCCGGGGCAAAAAGTCCCACGTGTGGGATGTGGATGGCCACGAATTTATTGATTACCTGCTGAGCTATGGCAGCGCGATTCTCGGCCACGCGGAACGTGGCCTGGTCTTAGCGGTGCAGGAGCAGTTGGACCGTGGCACCATGTTTGGCACGTGCAACACGGTAGAGGTGGAACTGGCGGAACAAATCTGCGCCATGGTTCCCGGGGCGGAACTGGTGCGTTATGCGAATTCCGGATCGGAAGCCATCAGCGGGGCCATCCGTGCGGCGCGCGGCTATACCGGTCGCAATCGGGTTATCAAATTTGAGGGGCACTATCACGGCTGGATTGATGTGCTGGCGATAAGCAACCGTCCCACATCCACCGAAGCCGGCCCGCTGGATCACCCGCATAACAGCCCCCATTCGCGGGGTATTCCCGAAGGTGTCAGCGGGGATGTCATTATCGCGCCGTGGAATCACAAGGACCTTATTAAACAACTGCTTGATGAACACGGTGCTGAATCGGCAGCGATTATTTTGGAACCGATTGTTGCTAATAACGCCTGCATTATGCCGGAAGAAGGAATGCTGCATTGGCTGCGGGAGCAATGTGATAAACGCGGGATTTTACTGATTTATGATGAAATTGTCACCGGCTTTCGACTGGCCCGGGGGGGAGCGGCGCACTATTTTGGTGTTACACCGGATTTAACGATATTCAGCAAAGCCATCGGCGGAGGATTTCCCATCAGCGCTTTTGCGGGCCGCCGGGTGATTATGGAGCAAGTGGGTGCCAATGTTGTAAAACATGGAGGAACATACAATGGCAATCCGCTGTGTGCCGCGGCCGCACTTTATACTTTGCGAAAAATAAATGAGCCGGGCACGCTGGAAAATATTTACAGTCATGGCCGAAGCTGCATGGAAGCAATTCGCCGGGCCGCCGCCGACGCGGGGGTTGCGTGCGTGGTGCAAGGCGTGGGCAGCATGTTTCAAGTCATTTTTAATGAAGACGGCCAACCGTTGAAACATTATCGGGACTTGTTAAAAGTCAACACGCAGCGCTATGCGGCATTCCGCCATTCGCTGCTGATGCAGGGTGTGCATGTCAACAGTTCCGGCTCCGCATGCTGGTTTGTCAGCGCGGCGCACAGTGCCGACGACTTGGAATTTACGACCCAGGCAATCGGACAGGCCATGAAGACTGTTCGCTAGACAAGACGCGCAAAACCGCACTAAAAGCCAGCGGAAACTTGAAAGGATGGTACCTGAAATTGAATCCGGTAGACTTTTTTGCTGACCAGCTTAGTCCGGCGAACACGGCGCGAATTTATCAAGCCATGCCGCCGTGGCTCGTGGCGACACTTCGGGCACAGCGATTCCGAAAGATTGTGAAATATGTCGGTCGTCACAGCGAATTTTATCGCAAAGCCTTCCACGACCGGGGCATTGATCCGACCAGGGTTCGCAGGCCATCTGATCTTGGCGATTTTTATACCATGCCGGAAGATATTATCGCCAACCCCAAGGCGTTTATCTGCCAGACACCGAACATTGTTTTTGAATCTTCCGGAACCAGCGGAAAAAATAAACAGATTTATTACCACCAAAGCGAGTTGTCACAAATCGCGCAAATTGACGCCGCAGGTTTGCAGGTCATGGGCCTGCGATCCACCGATCGCGTGGCCAACGCTTTTGATTTCAGCATGTGGATTCCCGGCATGTTGGTGCATAATGCCCTGATGAGGCTTGATTGCTTTTGCATGGCCTTTGGGAAAGTTGACCCGCTGGAGGTATATCGGCGGCTCAAGCAGTATGAATTTAATGTCATTATGGGTGAACCTACGTGGCTGATCCGTCTGACGGAATTGGCCGAGCAGCACGGAAGCGTCCCGCTGAAGCTACTGATTGGTGGAGCTGAAGAAATGCCGCGCGACGCCATCGAATGGATGAACCGCGTCTGGCAAGGAGCCAAAGTTCGCATGTGCTACGGCAGTGTGGAACTCGGCGGGGGCATGGGTTATCAACCCTGCGATCAACCGGACGTCTACCATCTGGACGACACGGACTTTTATCCGGAGGTCATTGAACCGGATACCAACGGGCTTGGGGAACTGGTGTTTACAACCTTGCGCCGCACAGTAATGCCGTTGGTGCGCTATCGCACGCGGGATATCACGCGACTGATTCCCGAACAATGTCCCTGCGGTTTAAAGGGCATGCGTATGAGCCGACTGCGGGGCCGCCGTGATGAATTAATTGTCGCCAGCGGGGGCAATTTATATCCCCTGATGTTTGAAAATATTTTGCGGCCTATGGAGGGTTTAACGCATGACTGGCAGGTAGTGTTCAAACTCGATGGCCTGCGAGAGATCATGGAAATTCACGTAGAATGCCTCTGCACCGATGACCAACAGTTGCGCCGCGAGGTGCAAGAGCAGATGCGATTGCAATATCCGGATTTGACCAAAAACCTTGATATTGGCATATTTGATATGCGTTTGATCACGCATCCGCCGGGGTTTCTCCGCCATGATCGCAAGCTCAAGCGAATGGTGGATCAACGCCACGATTACACGGATGCGGCAGTGATTTCGGCAGCGCCAGGCAGCAAGGAGGCCGCCCATGCCTGATAAACAGCAGCGCACGTTATTGGTCGTCGGCGACAGCATCAGCCTGGGCATTGCCGAAATCCGCGGAACTGAGGTGACCGGCAGAGTACGACGGAGCTATCTGGATATCCTCCAGGCCGACTTGCCGCACATCAAGTTTATCGTGGACGCCGACGTTCATCGCACCACAGCCGATGCGGTGGAACTTATAGATACGTTGCTGAAGCAGCATCATCCCGATGCGGTGCTGGTGATGCTGGGCGGCAACGACGTGGATTTGCTCTGGAAACGCTTTGTTATCAGCAATGGAAAAATTATACAGAATCGCATTCGCGTGGATCGATATGCCGCCAACTTGACAAAAATCGCGCATAAAATAATTGCCGCTGGATCGCGCCCGATTCTCACGGATATGCCTAATCACTCACTGGATATTCGTGGCCGATATTTATCGCAATTCAGCGGCAAAGATGTTACCGCGATGATCCAGGCGCATGGTGGGCAACCGGTTTCCGATCGGGAACTGGAAGTGTATCGCGTGGCAGCGGCGGCAGTGGCAGCGGAGCTGGATTGCCCGTTTGTGCGATATGGCACGTCGCTAAGCCGCGTGCCGCTGGAAAGCGTGTCCGGTCCCGATGGCGTGCATCCCAACGATCATGCGCATGCGCTGATCGCCGGGGAATTAGTCGCGGTCATTCAAGCGGTACTGGAAAAGTCGCGCCCGGCGGAGATCGGATCCAGCGCGTGAGCATTCCTACTTCAAAGCGTCCCCGGTGGCTGCTATGGACGGGGCTATTTCTTGCGATTTCTCTGGACACCAGCGTGCAACTGTGCTGGCGTGCTTCGGTTCCCCAACACGGGGGAATGGCCCATGCTCTGGGGGCGACGCTGATTCAACCTCTATTTCTACTGAGCCTGCTTTTACACGTCTGGCAATTGTTCAACTGGATGATGGTTCTAGCATTGGCGGATTTAAGTTTTGTCCAGCCGATCACAGCATTAAGTTATATAGCTGTGGCGATAAGTTCCCATTGGCTTTTTTCAGAAAATCTGGATCCCCTTCAATTTTGCGGTATTGCCCTGGTATTGGTGGGGGTCATTCTAGTCAGCCGCACGCCATCCGGTTCGCCGACGATCACAGATAGGCAACAGCGGCGAGGCGCACCGGAGGCCGCGGGATGAACGTGTATTGGATGGGACTGTTGAGTTTTTCCGGCGCGGTGGTGCTGGAAACCCTGGGGCAGGTGACCATGAAAATTGGCACCCGCAACATGCCACCCGGAGCCGGCGGCATTCTTCGGCAAATTCTCACAAACCTTTGGGTTCAGGCGGCCATTGTATCGTTTATGACGGAATCTATTTTCTGGACTTGGACATTACATCTTATGCCGCTGATTATCGCATTTCCGATGGGGGCTATTTGCTTTGCCACCGTCGCATTATGTTCCGCGCATATCCTCAAGGAGCGCATAACCGCGCAACGCTGGCTGGGGATTCTTTTAATTCTTATCGGCGTGGTCATGATCGGGATGAAAGCGTGAAAAACACAGCGGCCCGGGATAGGGAATACTACTCGATGACCAATAGTTTTTCCGTCAAGGCGCGCGGAGCAATCGCCCGGGGCGACCAGCGTTCCAGAAATATCGGATCAACCGGAGCATCTGGGATTCGATTCGCTTTACTCAATATTTATTTACCCGCCAGCTTCGCCGCGATCTGGGCAACGTGCTTTCCTTGGAAGCGAGCGATGGCCAGTTCATTTTCACTGGGAGTGCGATCACCTTTTGGGCCGGCTAAGGTGGTGGCTCCGTAGGGTGTTCCGCCAGTGACTTGATCCATGGCAACGAGTCTTTGTTCAGAGTAAGGCACGCCGACAATCACCATTCCGTGATGCAGCAAGGTGGAGTGGAAACTGGTAATCGTGGTTTCCTGTCCGCCGTGTTGCGTGGCGGTGCTGGCAAAAACGCTGCCGACTTTACCGATCAGACCGCCTGTGGCCCAAATTTGGCCGGTCTGATCCAGAAAAGTCCGCATTTGTCCCGCCATATTGCCAAAGCGCGTCGGGGTACCAAAAATGATAGCATCGGCTTGCGTAAGCTCCGCTGGCGTAATGACGGGGATATGGGCAAACGCCTTTTGCGCTCCGGCTGCACCGTGCTTTTCAAGAACATCCGCCGGGATGGTTTCCGGCACCCGGAAAATCTTTACCTCCGCGCCGCTGACTTCCCGCACCCCGGCGGCAATCGCTTCGGCCATATGCCAGATATGGCCATACATGCTGTAAAACACGACGTGAACTTTTACCGACATAACAAACTCCTTAAAAAAGCACTACCACTAACTGGTTTAATACTATACTTTGCCCCTCGGAAAGTCAAATCCAAGGGTCAAATCCAGTGACCCAAGGAACCCTCCAGACGGTCCAACAAATCATACAGCGCCCGTTGCTGCGCCGGCGATAAACTGTCCATCATCAGACGCACCTGTTTGGCGGCCAAGGGGGCAGCTTTTTTAACCATCTCACGACCATTTTCCGTCAGATGCAGACAATGTGCCCGGCCATCGTGCGGATCCTGCTGCCGGACAATCCATTGGTTTTTTTCCATCCGCCCCAGCACCGTGCAGACATTCCCTTTGGTCACCAGCAGACATTGGGCCAAATCCTGCTGCGATAAACCGGCTTTGCTGTTTAAAATCATCAGCACTTCAAACTGAGAAATGGTCAGTTCAATATCGCGCAAGCTGCGATCCAACTGCTTGGTCATCAGAGAATGGACCCGGGCAATGGCCAGCCAATTTTCCCGCGGCAACTGCGACTCGGGCACCAGCACGTTGAGGTGCTGGGACGCTCTGGAACTATTGGGCACTCTACTCATTGGTTTAGTGATATACTAATACCAATGGCCTGTCAAGAGTAAATACCGGGTCTTTGAGTTTACAAACGTGAATTACGGTTTTTTTATTGACTTTTATATGCGAGGTCGGACAATACACCCAATCCAACTTCCGTTCCGCCGGAACGGATCGGCAGCGGCGCGATGAACAGGAGTCTTTGCTATGAAAGCTACGCGTTTTACCATTCTTGCAATAGCGGCCGTGCTTTCCGCGGGTCTGGTCGGTTGCTCCAGTCAGGGCAATCAGCAGATTGATCACCTCACCCCTTCACAGGTATCGCGACAAATTATTCGCGGCAAAACGACCAGCAACCAGGTAAAAGCGGATCTTGGTGACCCGCTGAAAGTTTCATATAACAGTCACGGCAATCAGCAATGGGAATATGACTATACCAAGTTACATTTGACCACCACCGATTTTCTCCCGTTTATCAGCGCCGTGGAAACAAACGCGCGGGGCACCAGAAAATCGTTGGTGATTTTATTTAATCACCATGGCGTGGTGGAACACTACAGCCTGACATGCTCCAAAATTTATAAACACCGCGGGCTATTTAACTGATCGCCCGTGCGGGAAAGATTACCTAAATGCGAGCTGTTTGCGACGGGCGGAATACGGCGGGCCATCGGCATTGCATTCCGCCGCGAACTCAACGCTGCCGCATTGAGCTACGGACGTACGTCTGGTTAATCTTGTAAAGCACCGGATGATAATCCGGTGCTCTATGACGCGAGGCTCCCCCAAGAGGCCCAACTTTTGCAGGCGCTGATCGTATATAGCGGTAAGATGCGGATCCAGTTTTGCTCCGGAGCGGTCCTGCCCGTGCCCCTGGAAGCGCTTATTGTTCCCTTTGAAAGGTGGTCCTGATCTATGAGTGGTATTTTTTGCAGTCCGCGCGAGTTGCCGGTGGCATGTATCCGGGGAGTTCAGCAGCGCGGGAAAAATTTATTTAATATTATCCTGACCGGAGTTTCCCTGGGACTTATGCTCTTGGGTGCCCCGCGCGCACGGGCGGTGGTGAATATCCTCACCAACCACAATGATCTTGCCAACACCGGTGAAAACCTGCAGGAGCATGTGTTGACCCCGCATAATGTTCGCGTCGGTTTATTCGGCAAACTGTTTGTCACGCGGCTGAACGGGGTGGATTATGGCCAACCGCTGTTTGTCTCGCATGTAAATATCACGACAGGTCCGCATCCGGGCGTGCAGAATATCATCATTGCAACCTCTTCCCGTGATGCCGTTTACGCCATCAATGCCGATAGCGGACAGGTGCTATGGAAACGCAGTCTGCTCAAGCACTTTGACGCCGCCTCGGATACGATCAAAGCGCAGGAGAAAAACCCCAACTGGGCCGCGAAAAACGAACCACTGGAAGACACTCCGGCTATTGATCTGGCAACGGGCGTCATTTATGTGGAATGTGAGGAGACAGAAAAAGGCCCCGGAACCCATGGACAACTTCATTGGATTCATGTTCTTTCTTCGCTGCGGCTTAGCAACGGGAAATTTTATGCCCACCAGATAAAAATTTCGGAAAGCGGGCCGCGCGGCCAATACATCGCCGGTCCAACAGTCCGCAAAGCCAATGGTCACCTGGACCATTTTTATGGTTTTGAGATCACGTTTCGCTATCTCACCATTGATCCGGTCAACCATGTTTTATACATGGCCTGTGCCGATCCAGGTGACATCGGGCCATATAACGGTTGGATTCTCGGCTATGGCACGGTTAAAAATCAGGACGGCAATTTACCGGTTAAAGCGGTCTTTAGCACGACACCCAACGGCTGGGCTGCTGGAATCTGGGGTGGCCCCATTGCCGTCGATCACGCAGGGAATCTGTTTGTTGAAACCGGCAATGGTACGTTTGAAACGCACCTTGTTGCCGCCCCCTATCGCCAGCGGCTTAAAGTTGATTCGCCGCATCTGTTAATACCCGCTTCCGGTGACTTTGGTGATGCGGCTCTGAAGCTGATTCCGGATTCCGATACGCGCCAACATCGTGATAACCCCAATGGGTTTGGGCTGCATGTGGCCGATTATTTTGTGCCGAAAGATGAAAACCATCTCCTGCGCGCTGATCTGGATCTCGGATCTTCCAGTCCGGTGCTGCTGCCGGCATTCGTGGGAGACAAGCAGCATCGCCATCTGCTGGTCATTAACGATAAGCAAGGCATTATTTATCTACTGGATCGGGATGATCTGGGCGGCTATCACGGAGGAACAAAGGGGAACGGGCATTCCGGGCATAACGCGGTGGTTCAGGAACTACGACGCGCGACGGGCAGTGGGTTCAGCACCGGTGCTTTTTTTGCAGGGCCTCATCGCCACAGCGGCTGGATTTATTACGCGGAAGTGGCCGATTTCGCCAAGGCATTTCTTATTGTTCATGCCCATATCAAGCCTCAACCGGTTACCGAATCACACGATAGATTTCCCTATCCCGGTTCCACTGCGGAGATATCCGCCAATGGAAGACGCGACGGTATTGTCTGGTTGCTGAACCGAGATAACAATCGGCTTGTGGCGTATCGTGCCAATGATTTTCGCACCGAGCTTTTTGACAGTAGCAAAGGCATAGGCCGCGGGGGTCTGTCTAATAAGATTGTGGGCCGCGAAATTGATATGAATTCCACGCCCACCGTGGCCGATGGGCGGGTTTATGTCAGCACCACTAAAGCCTTGAACTGCTATGGACGACTCCACTAAAGCGGCGGTAACTGGGGCGTATGGCCCGGGTTACTCTCCAGATTATGAACCCGGTAGATGCCCGTCGAGCGGCCGGGATGCGTCCCGGGCCAGGCGGGTGGCGACCTTTCACGAGGGTAAGGGGGAAGTTCATGGGCGCCCAGCGCGAATACGGTAGTGCGGGCGGCCTACGGTAAGGCCTTTGCCGGCCAAGCGCATGACCCAAAACGCGATGTAGGATATAACGGCCAGAGCCAATATTACCGCCATTGCACGGAAGGCCCCGTTGGCGGCCAACAGAGATGCGTCGTAGGCGAAGAGGGAAAACAACCCCACCAACATGATGCGCTCGCCGCGTTTCCGGGGCGCTTCATGATGATTAAATATTTGCCGCACGACCCAACTGAAATAAATCACGGCCACCACGGCCGGCCCGATGGCGTCTATAAGCACGCCGCGTGTGATACTGCCGCGCAGCAGCATGATTAGAATCGCTGCGGCATCGATCAAGACGACCGAGCCTAAGAGTTTCCAGATGCCGGTGATCCGCAGCCGCGGGCGTTTGGATTCCAGGCGATAGGAAATAGCGGTTCCCACGGCGATGTGGGTAAAGAGAAACAGGGATAAAATTAAAAACCCCGCATCGGGCCGGCCAATCAGGCAGTTGACTCCGCGAATCAGGCCTAGAGCCAGAAAGCCGATGTATCCCAGATATTTCCCCGTGGCGTTATAAAAAACAATCATCAGGCTGACGGTCATTGCCAGCATGAGAGCCACGGGAAAGTGCAGTGGTTCAAACCAGGACAACAAGGTTGCGGAAAATAAACCTAAAAGCATCAGCACCAGGCTTAACACAATGACCGCCGGCACGCTAAGTCGCCCGCTGGGAATGGGACGCCACGGGGCAAAAAGACGGTCGCGCCGGGAATCCAGCAGATCATTAAGGGTCATACCGAAAGTGTAAAGAAAAAAAGAGGTCAAGGCCGCCAGGGCGAATTCAGCCACCGGGTCTTTGATGGCGCTTTGGCCGGGAATTTTGAGAAACATCAGCGTCCAGACATCCGCCACGGCGGTAAGTGCCAGAGCGATGCGCATAATTTGAAAAACAGCTAAGATGGACCCCATGACGCCCCCGCCGGCTCAAGCTTGATATTGATAATCATCGACAATCGCCACGATGCACGCATCCACCGCCAGCGGTGGATCAAATGGATTGGCCGCCTCGCGCCCCTCTTCATATACCACCAGCGACCCCTCCGATGCACCCGTAACGTCCACGGCCAGGATAGTCCAGCGGATCGGCTGCTGATTAAAATCTAACGGCTGAAGCAATACCAGCCGCTGCGTCTCCAGGCCCGGAAGCCGAACGCGAGCTTCAATTCGACCAATGACTTTACCTAAATACATACGTTATTCCAAATTATCGCCGGTTGTCAGTTGTTGAGTTACTTGCCGCCAACGGGCGAATCAATTAATGCCATAATACCCAGCCGCATCGGGCAACGGGTGTCGGTTTTGAGCATATCCTGCACGCCCCGGCCATCACTTACCACCAGCACCCGCATACCTTTTGCCGCCCCCAACACATCAGCCGCAATTTGCGGAAAGCCGTTGGGCTGCCCAGTCGTTGCGTCAATGGGCTGAACAATTAAAAGCCGAGCTCCGGTCATGGAGGGATGCTTTTTGGTAGCCGTTACCGAGCCTTTAACCATGGCAATAAACATACAGACCCTCAGGAGAATCCGCGTCATGCGGACAAGTTATTTCAACTGCGTTTGAAAACCAACTGACCATTGGCGTCGATACGATCTATTAAAGCAATGACCACGGCATCCGTGGACGTGCTTTTCATACTCGGGGCCATGCGGGCGGAACTGCCCTGCGTAAGGACTACGAATTCCCCTTCGCCGGCCCCCAGATCATCATTGGCCACCAGTACGGTCTGCCCGGGCACAAGCTGTCCGTCTTTCAGGACATGCGCATGGGCTAAGACCAGTTTTTTGCCCTCGAAACCGGCATCTTTTACGGTTGCAACAACCGTACCGACAATTTTTGCGATAATCACAGACAACTCCAGTGCGGGTTCAATTTTCAAAACGGATTATCGCACGCAGAGGCATCCTTGCCAAGGCATTAAGGTGATTAAAATGGAAGAACGGCGCGCCCACAAGGCTCGCGTGCATCAGAAAAGCTTATGGGAAATTTGCAAACATGCATGCCCAATACAGGGCACCCATATTTTCCGCCGCCATGTCGGACACCCAATCGCGCCCAGCGCCCGTAGCCCAATGCGGCAGCGATGGGTTGGCCGCGCAATAGGGTTTGATGACACAGTGCTTTAATCCGTCGCGATCAGCCCCATGGAGGTCAATGCGCAATCGCCCGCATAGTATCCACAGATTTCCGTCCCTTCGTTGGGTTGGATGTGGAACAGGGACTGATCGCACGGTGCTTTTGCAGGTCGGGAAAGATACGACAATCCCGATCGTGGTAGCTTCATTATTCCGTATAACGAACCGCACTCTACCGCGACGCTTCCGCATGAGCTACCAGTAAATACGTAGCTTGATGCGGAGGCGCCGAGGACGAATGCGGCCCGCCGGGACTTAGAGTTTGGCCGTCGCTCTTGGGCCAACAGGACACCGAGACGTCTAACGTGCGCGCCCGGGAATTACGGCCATGAGCAAGCCCACGAGAGCAAGTGCGCCGCCACCGAAGATATAAATGGCGGTGGCTTGCGTGTAGCGTCCAAAGATCAGATTGTGCGTTTTATCAGCCAGTGAATGCGAGGCGTGCAGACCTGTAAATAAAAGCGCAACGCCAATGATTAAGAGAACAATTCCTACAATTCGTTGACCGTTCATATTGCGTACTCCTGAAAATTAATGTTTTCTTCTATTATGGGCCTCTGCGTCCGCACCCAGCGCGACTGGAGTCCGAAGGATACAGCACAGATTCCTTCCCACATGGGGAACTATTTTTTAGTATTTTTGAGGACTTCCTCTTTCTCCACACATGGTGTCTCCAGACATTAACTGACCCCAACTTACTAAGTGTAAGTAAGCAAACGCCGTACCAATGGCAGCATCAAGTGGTTTCTGCATCGGTTGTTCAGAGCGTTAAACCTAAGTTTCCCTCGACATTTGCGCATCGCCTGCCTGATCTGCGCGGAAGCGCACCAGGGCGACCAAATCGTGAGCAAACCCGAATAAACTAAGCCATTACATGGGTGCCCCAAAAGCTACTTCGTTGGAACAGAGCCGCAAACATCGGCCCCGTTGGCCTCGCGGATAAAGCATCGGAATACGGAACGAATGGGGCGAAATAATTCACGAGTTCCATTTTGCAAGCCCGTCAAATGTGGTCTTTGTCGCGGCATTACGGCCACATGAGACAGCCTGACTCGGACAGATTGTCTCATCATTGCAGATTATTGGCAGGAAAGTGCCACATCGCGGAAGTGGGGCAAATAATTCTTCAGGCATGGGAATTGCTAGTTAAAGCTAAGGGGTAGCCTGTTCGTCTCTAACCCTCAGGCCGTTTGAATAAAGAGGAATATTATGAGAATTATATCTACAGTGCTGATTCTGCTGGTGATTGTTCTGGTCGTCGTGGGGTTCTATCGGGGATGGTTCCGTGTATCCGGAGGGGACAGCGCAAATCATTCGCATGTCACGATGAGTGTCGATCAGGCAAAAATACGCGCGGATAAAAACAAGATGGTCAACGACGTACAGAATATGAAACCGGCATCTTCATCGCCCGCTCCGATCCGTTCCCAAGCTAACAGCCCGACCACGATGCCGGGCGATACCTCAACGAATAAATAGAAGTGCTTGGCAACGATAGTACCTTGATCATGATGAATCATGCAAACAATACGATGACGCCTTGGATGGGTGCCGGAACGTGGTCTGGGATGCTGCTGGGTTTGCTGGTGGTGGTCCTGCTGGTCGTAGTGGCTATGAAAATATCCAAGAAGTGAAGAATTATATAATGCGGATCGCCTTTTTGTGTACCGTTTCGGTTGGAATAATTTTTCTATCCGGATGCGGCAAGGGAGGCTCTTCCTCCCGGTCGACAGGCGGTTCGGTCGATGTTCCCGCAACTACGCAAGGTGCCGTGCCGATTCCGCCGGTGGGCAATGCGGTACGCGGCAAAAAACTCTTTGCGGAAAATTGCATGATGTGTCACGGCAATCGTGGTCAGGGCATAACACTGGTGGGCCAGGATTTGCAGACCAGTAAACCGGTCCTGTCGCTGCCGGCCGCGAAGCTTGTGGCGTTCATCAAGCACGGAAGGTCCGCCACCAATCCCATCAATCATCGCCACATCGCCATGCCGCCCTTCGGTGGCAATGCCAATCTGACAAATCAAGATTTATATGACATCGTCGCGTATCTGCGCAAGCTGCAATAACTGCAACGCATGGCCTTGAGCACACATCACATCTTTGCCGCCGCGCTTCCCGGAATACTCGCCCCACCGGCCGGTTTTACTGACATTTGCTGTCCCTCATTAGTAAGACGGCGCAACAGCGGCTTTTTTGCAACATCCAGAACCAACCCCATGGCAAGGGTGGCGGCCAGTAACCCCAGTACCATCAGAGGAGGTACGGGGGCCATTAAAATGCCGAACACCGCCATTGCCGATACCACCAGCACGTCCCCGGCGGTGGCACAGAGTAAAAATGTTCCGGGCCGCGATTTCCAGAAAGCGCGACTTTCACGCACCAGATATACCGTAGCCAAACCGCTGAATACTAACGCCAGAAAAACCAGCGTTTGTGTGGCCGACAGCTTCATGAAATGCCGGCCCACATAAAACACCGCGAAGCAGTATAAAAGCCAGGAAATTGCAATCATAGCAGACGACCACATCAACACACGAATATTCCAACGGTCCGGCTGAGGCGACGGCTTCACACGATCACTGGCCAACGACATGGTGACAAAATCATTGGCGAACAGCAGCAGAAGAATCAGCCGGGGCGTAGTTACCAGTGAGCCTGTTATCAGCAAACCCAGACTCAGAAATAAGGCCACCTGAATGGTTTTGGTGACTTTATTGGTGGTGTAGGTCAACATGCGGCGGTACACTTCGCGGCCAATGTTCACCGCATCGGTCAAATGTGAAATTCCCGGTTTGGTCAGCACCAGGCTGGCTGCGGAGCGTGCAACATCCGTGGCGTTGGATACAGCGATTCCAACTTCCGCCTGCTTAAGAGCCGGCGCGTCATTAACACCGTCTCCAGTCATTCCGGTAATAATATGCTGACTTTGAAGTTGGCGGACCAGCGCAATTTTGTCCTCGGGAAAAACGCCGGCAAATACGTCGGCATCCAATTGCCCGTTTTCAATGGCGGAACGATCCGCGGACTTGCTCCCGATGCCCAATTGCGCGGAAATAGCCTGAGCAGTGGTTTGACCGTCCCCGGTAACCATTCGCACGCGAATACCCATGGCTTGAAGTTTGGCAACGGTCTCGTGCGATTCCGGGCGCGGCGGATCACGTAGAGAAAGCAAGCCAATGAACTTAAGTTCGCCGTCGGTCTGAGCGGCCACGCCCATCACACGGTTGCCCTGGGCCGCCAAAACCTCTGACTGTTTCAGAATGTCCTGCGAATCTTTGCAGAGGGTGGCCAAGGTGGCCGGCGCGCCTTTTATCGCGCGGGCCTTTTGGCCATCTCTTTCCAGTTCCGCTTCGGCGCGTTTCGTGGCCGGATCAAAGGGAATTAACTTGGAACGTATCCAATGAAAAGTGGTAGAGGGCTTCTCCTGATATTTTTTCAAAATAGCCATATCAATCGGATCTTGAGTGCCGGCATCACACGTCTGAGCGGCAAACGCCAGAACGTCCGATTCCGTGGCTCCTTGGAGGCCCTGAATTTTTTCCAGCACCAGTTCGTTGAGGGTCAGCGTGCCGGTTTTATCACAACACAACTGCTGCATACTGGCTAGCTCTTGAATGGCCGACAGGCGTGTGACCAGCACATTGTTGTCGGCCATTTTCAGCGACGCGGTAGCCTGCGACAGGGTAAAGGTGGCGGGAAGCGCCACGGGTACGGAAGCCACCAGCAATATCAACGCGAACGGTAAAATAATGGACCCGGCCATGCCGACACAAAAAGCATAGATCAGGATAGCCAGCACCAGCGTGATATCCATGATCAAAAGATATTTGACGATGGAAAAAATAATTTGTTCCATGTGACCCACGGTTTTGGCACCGCGCACCAGTTCCGCGGTTTTTCCAAACATGCTTTTGGCACCCGTGGCGGTGACTTCCGCAGTACCTTCGCCGCGCTTAACCACCGAGCCGGAGCGCACGTCGCCACCGGGTTCCAACTCAACCGGGGCGGATTCGCCAGTTAAGGCCGACTGATCAACCTCTATATTGCCTTGGATGATATGGGCATCAGCCGGTACCATATCCCCCATACGCAGATAAATACAATCACCGGGCACCAGATCGTGCGCGGGTGCCGTTTCCCATTTACCATCGCGCATCACCCGGGCATTAATCTCAAGGCGCTGACGGAGAATTTCCAGGGCGGCGTGCGCTTTACCTTCCTCGACAAATCCCAATACAGCGTTACCGATCAGCAGCAGGGCGATAATGACCGCTTCCACCGGTTTGCGCAGAGCCAGTTCCAAGATAAAAGTAACTTCCAGCATCCACGGAACCGGTGCCCAGAATTTTCGCAGAAAAGCCAGAATCGGATGTGGCTTCTGTTCAGGAATTGAATTGGGACCGAATTTTTTCAGCCGCGCCGCGGCCTCCTGCGCAGAAAGCCCTTGGGGGGCACCCACGCGCTCGATGGCGGCAAGATTCGGTGTGACCGTTGGCGGAGCCATAGAACAACCTCCTTATACCATCAAGCGTTCCGCCATGATCGTCACAAGCGGGCTTGCCCAGGCACATGGCGGGCGAAGCTCCTATGATAACCGCTGGTAATTGGATGTCGCTCAGGACTTAAAGAGGCTTGGCTCCGGTGTAACCGCATGCGCTTCGGTACGTGTCGCTGTACGCGTTAATATTTGCCGGGCCTTTTCTACTTCGCTTTCAGTGCCATGCGCCAGGACGAGAAACTTACTCATCTTGATATCCGTCTCGGGTTGGAGAACACTGTTTTTGGGAATGCCCAGACTATAGAAGACCGCACCCAACGCAGTGGCCAAGGCTATTAGGTGATCCTGCTCCTGCACCAGCATCTTACGTAGATGTTCGGCCAGTGCATATTCTCCAATTCCTTCGCACTGCCGGATGCGTTGGCGATAATTGCGGATTGTTTCGTTTTCATTTTCCATATCAAATCGCAACATGTCCTCCGCTTTATCCGAAGTCTTGACCGGCTTGGGTGTCACCTTCGGCATTCCTCCCAAGTAGTCAATTTGATTTGCCAAGGTGATGGCATGTGAAAGCTCTTCGGCGGCATGGACTTCCAGTTCGCTGGCGATATTCATGTTGGCCGCCCCTTGATAACCTGGGAATAAACGACATAACCGATAATCGCCTGGTACTCCCTCGCCAGATCCTCGTTGAGCAGATCAATAAGCTCTTTACGATTCAAGACGGGCTCATCTTTTTCTATTACGGATGAATTAGTTGCCATTGAACTGTTACTCCTTTTGGATGTCCAAAAAAAGCGAAACGGGGACGTCCCGGCCTGTCGGCAGAAACGTCCCCGCTGCACACTAAGCCCCCTACTGGCATTGCCCCACACTACGCGCCCCACTTTCACGCGCCCCACTGACCACTTTTCCCCACTGGCCCGCTATCCACTTTACTTTTTTTCATTGCGCGGTTTTCTGTAGTCAACACGCCGCCAGGAATCACGAACAGCCGGTCTGGCCTCATCCCACGTCAAGCCTTTTTCTCCCCGGCGCTTTTCCCAATCACGCGCCAGCATTGGCTCACTTTCTTCATAGGTGCGATCGTGGTAATGCACCCGCGATTCCCAGCCATACTGATACGCCGGCCCGTATTTGTCATACGTGGCACCTTTCGCGATGTAAGGCCGCGAGGCATAAGTGGCTCGCCAGAAGCCGTGCTCAACAGTTGGATCAATATCCTCCGCCAAAGCTTTACCGGCCAAGCCACCAGCTACGCCACCGATGACAGCACCGGCGGCCCCTCCTACCAGTGTGCCCACAGGGCCGGCTACGGTGCCAATGGCGGCACCGGCTGCCACGCCACCAATTACGCCTCCCGTGACGGTACCCACGCCGGTTCCCACTGGATGGGACCCGGCCGCGCCGCTTAGCGGATCACGATTCGCATCATGCTGCGACTTTTTCATTTCCTCAGTTTTTTCTTCTTTTTTCATTTGCCAACTCCTAGACAAGGCAATAGGGGTAAAATTATGCCCACAGAACAAATCCGTGAATGCAAACAACTAACGAAATATGAATATGCAAACTTCATGCCAACAGCGGAATTGTTCCTTGACACCCTCTGGCGCTTATTCAGGTGCAACATGGCGATGATCCGACTATTCCCTGATGAGTGGATTCCCACGGCAAAAGGACCTGACCGGACAAAATGGCCAGGACAAATTGTCCGGACCACACGATTATGGGCTTTGAAAACGCGATATTAGTACCAATTTATTGGATATTGTTGATACGGCACAGAAATTGCATGAAACGGTGGGGCGAGAGAGGAAGGTCCGAGTTGGCATTAACGTTAGGAAGAGGGAAGATAAGGATCAGTTATGCGTGAGGTCTTATCGGAATTTACACCTCGGCCGGACCTTCCGTTGTCTCAAACATTTCAGAAAAGCGGAAAGGTGAAGGAGGCCATGGCGGCCTGCGCCCGCGATCTTTCCACCGCAAACCAGACTTTAAAGGAAAAACTCGCCGCGCACCATGCCGCTGATGGCGTGCGGGAAGCACTGTCTTCCTGCGAAAGCGTTGAAGCCACGGTTCGCATTTGCGCGGAAGAACTGGAGAGATTAAGCGCGGCCGTGGCCGAGGAAATCTCCACACGTACCGACCTGGAAGAAAGATTAAAAAGAAGCGAAGTACAAGGCGACCAGCATCGGTTTCTGGCATTTCATGATGCACTTACCGGCCTGCCCAACCGAGCCTTATTTACCAATCGTCTGGATCAGGCTTTGGCCCAGGGGCAGCGACGCGGTCGGCCCTTCGCAGTGTTATTCATAGATCTCGATAATTTCAAGCAAATCAATGATACGTACGGGCACGATGCGGGAGACAAGGTTCTGCGCATGGTCGGTCAGCGTCTGCAGGCGTGCGTGCGGAATGAGGATACCGTCAGCCGCGCCGGTGGCGATGAGTTCGTGTGTCTGTTGATGGAAGTCACGCAAGAGGCCGTCATTGCCGATATCGCTCAGTGCATGATTAACCTGGTGTCAAACGCAGACGAATTGGCCGGCGCTAAAACAACTGTGAAAGCCAGCATTGGCATTGCAATGTGCCCCCGTGACGGCGTCACAGCTGAGACGCTGGTGAAAAATGCGGATAGCGCAATGTACAAAGCTAAAGCCGACCGCTCGGGCTATTGTTTCGCCAGCAGTCTTGCCCAGGCTCATAGCTACACCTGGGAAAAATCGGGTAATACCAGCCAGGATGAGAGAATAAGTGGAGCGCTGCGAATGCGTTTGCCATAACTCATTCCCCGTCGGCACCTATTAATAAGTTGTTATGGCGTCGGAAGATCCCCTGTTGTGATCCGGTTGGTATCAAGCGTGACGTCGCCGAATTGCGACAATACGCGGCCATCGCGGATGGAAGCATCGCTGTTCATTGTGATATCCGAACGGGCGAGAATATTTCCCGCAAAAGCGCTGTCCGCACCCAGCGTTGCCGAATCGCCCACCTGCCAGAAAACCGCCCCCTTCACCCACGTGGTGGCACCCCCATTGATCGAAATAATCGAGGAGTTGTCGGCGGTGGTCAGTGTGGTGCCAATCTGAAAAATGAATTGGGCGTTCAGGTCATCCTGGTCTTTGAGCGTCAAGGTTCCATTGAGCGTGGCCCCTTCGGAAAACCGATAAACACCCGGTAACAGCGTCAATCCGCCGAGATCCTGCCCACTGAGGTCGTGCGTTAATTGCATCGCCGCAACCGTGTCATAGGCGGTGTTAAGATCTGTATGGGCCTGCAGGGCCGCGTCGTCCGCGGCACGCGTCGTGTGCGGCGGTTCTACGACTCCCGGCGGAAATCCCACTATCTCAGGGCCGTGGCTGGTACCGATATCTCCGCCATGAACAGCAGTTCCGCCGGCATTTTCTACCGCAGTATAGGCCAGTACGGCAAAGTCGCCCGCTGAGCCCAAGGTAATGGAAATGGGAGCGGACTTAGGCGCGGCGCCGCCCGGGGGCACGACCAGTAGAACAAGTGTTTTATTCTTCATGGCAAGTTCTCCGAAAAGCCGCCAACCTAAGCAGCTTTTGTGAATATGGGCATCGTGGTTAAGAGAACAAGCTGGTTGTTGCCTGAACGGGAGAGGCATCGGAGCGATCCATTTTGCGGTTATCCAACAAGGTACCGCGACAATCGCGCGACATGCGGTGCTATGCTCAAGCACTGCTGAAATCATCATAGCACAAAAGCGCATACAGGGTCCATTTTGCAAGGATTTTGGTAGCGCAATGAATGTGAGCCACAGATTTTACCGATTCGATTAACGTAGCGTACCGACCTCACGCGAGAGAAAAAAAACAATTTGGAGGCCCATTACGGAATGGGCCTCCAAATCCGAACGGGGAATGGGAAAACAAGCTGTTGTTATTCGCCTTGAAGTGACAAGCTTTCCACGTCACCCGTTTAACCTTTTTCAGACGCACGCTTCCTGCAGAGCCAGCTCATTGATTGGAGCCTGCGCCAAGAGCGTGAGTTTTTTATCGCATTGCTCCTCTTCCTTTAACGTCAGTTGCAGAAGATCCGCGGTTGATTCGTCCCGCAGCAGCAACGCAAACGCCCGGACCGTGCCATAAGCCGCCATTTCGTAATGCTCAATTCTCTCAGCGGCGGCAATAAGGCCTGCGGCGCGGTCTCTCATTGCCAACGGTTGCAAACCGCTCGTCAACACGGACCACTCCGGAAGGTCGAGCAGGCGACACTCCGGTGGATGTTATGCAAATGCGATGCCAAGATGTTAAAAGATCCCGAGTGCCCCTTCCACTGACGTGGTGCACTGGCTCATTTACGCTGAATTCTCTGCAATAACAGGCCCCGCACAGCCTGGGGCGCCCCGAATATTGGCGGGAGGTTTCACCCGCACTATCAGCCGGCCTCCGCCGACAAAACGACAACATCTGACATTATGCCTCGGACAAGTTGTCCGATGGGTACACTTACCAGTATGAAAGACTGGTAGGAGAATTATGCATCTCTATGAATGTCTGGGGGCGCCCGAGCGGCGGCACACCGGTAGCGCAATAGTGGAGAACGCATTTGTAACATTCAGTCTATGTTATCGATCAAAGCCGTCCCCTATTATTACCGCGCAGACTGTGTGATCGTATGCTGACCCCGCAGAGCAGGTCTGGCTTTGTCCCTTCTCCAAGTTTTTTCGTGGCTGTCCCTCCTTATTAGCCGCATGACGCTTTTGTTCGCGGATAAGCGCCGCATTGGCCGTGTCAACTTGGCGTCCTCCGCCAGAATGTCGCGATGATGGGACTGCGCGAGGCACGCTTAGGTACGCTGACACGGGAAAATGACAGAATTCTGAAAATATCGGCGCGGCACGCGAATTGCATTGTTATTCATGCGGGGGCCACTTGCAATGCTTCTCTGGAATGTTGACATGAGTATGTCAACATGTGATGTTGCCAGGGGGCTGAAGGCCGCCGATGCCCGCTAAAAAGGAGTCGGTATCATGGGATTGATTCTTCTGATTATTTTGGTTCTGTTGCTGGTGGGCGCTTTGCCGACGTGGGGATACAGCAACTCCTGGGGTTACGGCCCCGTCGGCGGTCTGGGATTTATCCTGCTGGTGGTGATCATACTGCTGCTGATGGGTGTGATTCCCGGCCGATTTTAATGTGTCCGTCGGCTCAATCACGCGTTGTAATATTGCGGTGCACCACAACATTACAAATCGTGCACGCCGGTGGGATATCTCAGGCATTTTATCCGTGTGTTTAATTGGTTGTTGCCAATTACACGGATGAGAGCCAGAAAAGCAATTACGTTGCGGAATATTCCGCCCCCGACGTGTTCACGTCGGGGGCAGCATTCCAGAACGCAAAAAAAAGGAAAGCTCAGATGAAGACTACTTATACAAAACTTGGAATGGCTCTGGCGGCTGCGGTCGCTTGTGCCGGGTTTATTTCCAGTTCCGGTCCGACCGCCCAAGCACAAATCGTACTGACAGCGGCCAGCCCCGTGCCAACGGCCGGCTCCGTTGCCGGTACGTTTGATTACACCTATTATGTGGCGTTTGGTACTTCGGGAACCACCTTGCTCGGCGCAGGGTCCACCAATCAAGCCTTTGTCAGCCTGGACTTGGGTGGAACGGCCGCCCAACTGGTGTCTACTCCCACCTTTACGCTAAGCAACTCCGGAGTAACCGGATCGTTTAGCGGCCCCGCGGATGCCACAACCGATGGTGGCACCTATAAGTGGGTGTATACGGGCGCAATGTTTGTTTCATCCGGTACGGAAGGTTTGGGGTTTATCACTGTGGTATCCTCTGACGCCAGCACGGTGAACAGCCCAACGCTGAATTACATGTCCCAGGCCGCCGACAATGTGACCATTTCCAATCCCAATGGCCAGACGGACCTCGTGCAGAAGCAGGTCAATGTGCCCTCTAACGCGATACCGGCCGGCGGTACTGCTCTTCCGCTTCCTGCGGCGTTTTGGCCCGGGCTTCTGACTCTGGCCGGTATGGCTGTGGTCGGTGGCCTGAAGTTTCGTCGTAATACGCTCTAAGTGAGTTTACGATGAATGAGTTCATTATGATGAATCCATGATCTGACTTACATCAGCCGGGAATATCATTCCAAATGGTATTCTCGGCTTTTTCTCGGCTTTTTCTTTGCTTTGTCAGCGCTTGGAGTATAGAATGATAGAAGGTTGGGGCACAAGTTACCGGACAGGATGGGATACACGTGCCAGCTCGTTGTGCTAGAGAAACGCTCGCCAGCTTATCCATTTATTCCGCGCCCGACACTTTGGGGTAAGAAAGACATGAAGCCTACTGCTCAATATGAAATTCTCGTTATTGAAGATAATCCAACGCAACGTGCCGCATTGGAACGGCTCCTGACCGAGGCGGGGTACAACGTCAAATTGACGGACTCGGCCGAAAAAGCTTTGCGCTTTGTTGAAGATGGAATTGACTGCGTAATCGCCGGCGTGATTTCCGGAGATATTTCACGCATTAATCTTATCGCCCACTGGAAAACGTATTTTCCTGAAACGTCACTGCCTCAGATTCATGAAACACAATCCGCAGCGTCTCTGGTTGAATCCATCACTCTGGGGGAGAATAACGGCGTACATACTCTTGGGGATGCCAAACTCCTGCTGTCTAAACTAACGGCGCTTGTACAGGCCTGCCAGCAGGATGCTAAGGCCAAAGCCGTGAAAGAAGTGGACGGCTCTAAAGATGGAATGATAGGGCGGTCACCGGCGATGTTGGAAGTTTTCGATTTGATCGCCCGCTCCAGCCACGCCTTCAGCACTGTGCTGATTCTAGGGGAATCTGGAACCGGCAAAGACCTTGCGGCACAAGCGATTCATCGAAATTCTCCCCGCAGCGCCGGACCCTTTATCGCCATGAACTGTGCTGCCATGCCTGAATCCCTGGTGGAAAGCGAACTATTTGGCTATGAAAAAGGTGCCTTTACCGGGGCTACTGGTACACGGATCGGGCGCTTTGAAGCCGCCAGCGGAGGCACGTTATTTATTGATGAAATCGGAGATTGCGCGTTGCCCCTGCAGGCCAAGCTGCTGCGCATTTTGGAAAACCGGGTGGTCACTCCTCTGGGCGGGCATCGGGAAATTAAAGTCGATACGCGCGTGGTGGTAGCCACAAGCCGGGATCTACCGGCGATGGTGGTCAATGGCCAATTTCGCGAGGATCTCTACTATCGCCTTAATATTATTACGATCCGCATGCCGCCGCTGCGCGAACGTGTGGACGACATTCCGCTGCTGGTGCGCGCTTTTATCGAACGCGTGAACATACAAAATCAATGCATGATCGACTCTATTGATTCGGCCGCCTTAGCAGTCCTGCAGCGTTACCGTTGGCCTGGAAATGTCCGGGAACTACTGAACGTCCTCGAGCGTGCCATGGTGCTTTCTGATAAGTCCAAAACCACGCTCTTTGTCAGTGATTTTCCACCCGGGATCGTCGAGCCTCCGGGCGGATCAACGGCAACAGACCCCGCGAATGCCCTGAACGCCGCCGCTCCGCTGTCCGGTAAAACCGGGGTGCCCCTGACGCTGGCCCAACTGGAACAACAGGTCATTGACGCGGCGATGGTCCGTTTTTCCAATAACCGCACAAAAGCCGCCCATGCCATCGGAATCTCGGTACGCACCTTGCAGCGCAAACTCGCCCAGCGTGAGGCACCCTCTGTGGTATTACTTCGTGCAGAATTCGACTGATCTCCTGCGACGAACCGCGTCGTCCACACCGCAGCGACTTATACGGCGCCGCAGTGACAACCCGGTGGTGGGTTGGCGGCATGGGATCAAAGACAGGATTCTCATCCGGTGCTCGGGGAGAAGCTCCGGCGGCGATTGCGACGGCTGTCGCGGATTTTTTGTTCAATAGCGGCCATGTCCTGCTTGACGACGCCGTTGAGTTGGGGGGACATGCGGTTGGAGCCAAACCGGATATCGTAGAACACGCCCACAATTCGTAACGCTTCCGCGAGGTCCAGACCGGTTTTTTCGCCCACCGATTGAACATATTCCCGTGGTGTCTGGTCCGCTTGGCGCACAACGCCGGTGCGGCCCAGAAGCTTCATGAGCCGATCAATAAACAGTAATTCGCGTATCATGCGTTTTTGAACTTTACGGTCCATTGATTGCACGGCTTTCCCGGCCACGCCGCCCCGGCGCTTCCATCGCGAATAAATCAGGATGCCAATAGGAATGAGTCCGGCGGCGGCGATACCCATGAGGACCTTCATCCATATATTCATGGCCACATGTTTGAAAAATTGCCGCCCCCAATCGCCGATGGCCCGGGCATAATGCGTGATCGTCTGCATCACGGCCTTGGCGAAGGTCAAAATTTTTGCAATAATGGCTTTGCGCATCGCCTGGTTGAACGTGATGATATTGTGCAGCCACTTGAGCCGCAGCCACTGAAAAAAATCCGCCACTTCCGTAAACCAGGTCATTTTGCCTTGCACACCGGTAAGCGAGCTGATCGGAGAGGGATCAAACATGACCCAGCCGCGCTGCGGAATCCATGCCTGCACCCAGGCGTGGGCGAATTTTTCACGGATTACATAATACCCACCCACCGGGTTGTAATCTCCGCCGTGAAAACCGGATACCATGCGTGCGGGAATTTTCACACTTCGGCAGAACATAATCATGGCGGAAGCAAAATATTCGCAATAGGCCCCGATCTTTTTTTTATTAAATAGAAAATCTTCGGTAGGGTCGATATCGGGATTCACGGGAGTCATATCAAATGAATAAGGATAGTTATCTCGCAGATAATTGCAGAATTTATCCGCCAGAAGGGTGTCCACTTTTTCCGCATTGGCACTGGTTCGCTTAATTTTCAGCAAAGGGCCGGCAATTTTTTTTGCCAATGCCGCCACGCGCTTGGGAATGGCGGACGATCGCAACTCCCGCGGGCTGTCATACAGGTCAAACATCGAATGCTGAAACATCACGGGGAACAAAGTGGGGGTGGCAGGCCCGATGACCGATGAATTATATTTTAACGGACTTTGAACGGTATAGGTCAAGCTGTGGCCGAAGGTATCCGCGAGGACGGTTCCATCGCGTAAAGCCACGACCGATCGCAAATCCGGCGAAGAAATTGTCACCGCCGGGCAGATCGCCAGAATCGGACCGGAGCGAAACGTATTGGTAAAAGTATACGTCTGGGTAATTAAGCCGGCGTCTCTGAAATCGCCGCGCGGCACAATCGGGGTCTGTCCCATGTTTTTAAGAATGATGGATTTAGGAAAGCGCGAAAGACGGGCAAACCGTTGCCGCCATTGCTTTCGCCAATACGCCCGACCGTGGGGAGGCGTTGTGGGGTTTACCAATTTCCGCTTAGCCCTTTGCGATATTGAAATGCCGGATTGCGGTGGCTTCGCTTCGGAAATCGGTCCGAGGATGGGCCTTGGCATTAACGGGTTGATACCGGGCTGGGGCGGCAGGCCGGGGCCAAAGCCCGGCGGCGCTTGAAAAGACATTCGGCCGCCCGAGCTTTGCGGCCCAGGCCCCCGATCCCCGCCGTGCCACCATCTTGGATGGCGGGCATGGGACCATTCATGGGTGGTCGCGTTATAAAAATTTTGGGTCGTGCTCATGAAATAGGGCTGATTGCCGCGGCTGCCGATATTTTGCCCGTCCTGGGTAAGGCGAACTTCCGCCACGATAGCGTTGCTTTGTTGAAGTTGGCCGAACCGGCCTAATTGAATGTGATTGGTCAGTCCGGTGGCTGACGTACCGCCGATGCGCCAATGGGCCAGAATCCCCGGCATGCCGGTACGAGGAAACAATACAAATATGCCGCAGGCAAACACAAACAGAAATAATCCTGCCCCCACACTGATCCGGCGCACATCCCTTGCCATCACGGATTGCTGTCCCGGCATAATCATCATTCGATCACCGGCGGCGTGGCGTTGCATGGCCCGCTGGGTTTCGCACTGCAGATGGAACACCAGGCTGGTATACAACCCCAAGCCCAGATAAACCAGAAGAATCAGGGCGTAAACAGGAGACACCGTAAGAATTGCGCCAGAAAGAATTAACAGTAGACTCAACAGCAGAATCTGGCCGTAGTCACGATTGGCTTTTTTTTCAAATAATTTGCACAGGATCAGTCCGACCATGAAATGGCCTAATGCCAGCAGTAAATTACGCTCTTGGTAGATCACCAGTTCCCAGAACAACCCCATGGCCACAACCAGCACGCCCAGATTGATCAGCCACCGGGGAACGACCAAGGCATCGCCCGTCTCAACAAGCCACCAGCTAACCACTACTCCGGTGAGCGATAAGACCAGCAGGCCATAATTCTCTGCGGCATAATTGAAGGCCAAGAGGCTTAGAAACACCAGCGTATAAGCCAGCAGAGGGAATCTACGCAGAAAATTCATGTCCGACAACCTTCAATGCTTCGCCTGCCAACTGCCCTCGTGCTACGGAAAAAGCCTCTCGGGCCTCCGCGTCTGTTATTTTATCGGCACAAAGCCGATAAACCTTACACGAATTCAATTGGCGGCGGCGACATTTTCCGTTTTTACGGGCCGGGCCGTTTTTTTATCTGCCGCGTCAGTGCACCCCGGCTGCAGCGGTGTGTTGCTGCTCGAGCTTCCGCAATGACAACGGTAGTTCAAAGTGCATGTCTTCTTCCGTGACATGGCGGGATTCCACGGTGGCTCCATATCGCACTTTGAGCACATCGACAATTTCCTGCACCAGATCTTCCGGAGCCGAGGCCCCGGCTGTGATCAGGACAACATTAATTCCGTTAAACCAGGCATGATCCACATGCGAAGCGTCATCGACAAGATACGACGGCGTGCCGCGGTTTTCGGCCATCTCGACGAGTCGCTTGGAATTCGAGCTGTTCTGACTCCCCACCACCAGGACCAGTTCGCAATCCGGGGCAAGTTTTTGCACCGCCGCCTGACGGTTGGTTGTGGCATAGCAGATGTCATCCTTGGGCGGGGCTTGAATGCGGGGAAATTTTTTCTTCAGCTCGGCAATAATTCGAGCGGCGTCATCCAAGCTCAACGTGGTTTGCGTCAGATACGCCACGCGGTGGTCATCCGGGATTTCCAGCCGATGAACATCTTCGGCGCTTTCCACAATGCTGATCGCATCGGGCGCTTCACCCAGCGTTCCGACAACTTCGTCATGATCCGCATGACCAATAAGAACAATGGTGAATTTCTGTTTGGCGTAACGGATCGCCTCGTTATGCACCTTGGTAACCAGCGGGCAGGTTGCATCCACTTGAATTAAGCGACGTTCGGCGGCGCGATTGCGCACTTCCGGCGACACGCCATGGGCACTGTACACCACTGTGGAGCCTTCGGGTACTTCATCAATGGAATTGACAAACACCGCCCCCTGGCGGGTGAAGCGTTCCACCACGTGCAGGTTATGTACGATTTCATGGTAAACGTAAATCGGAGCGCCTTTGAGTTTGAGCATCCGCTCTACGCACTCAATGGCCATATTCACGCCCGCGCAAAAACCGCGTGGATTAGCAAGGATAATTTTCATGCAGATACTCCGAATTCCTGGTGCAATGTCAAAGGCCCTAACGCCTTTATATTCGCGCGGCGCATCCACTGCGCCCCCCCTTTGCCCCCAAGGGTGATATTTCGCGTACGGGACAACAAGCCCGCCGGGCGGTTATATTACCATAAAGCATGCCATGTTGGCGATGCACTGGAAGGATCCAGCGGCCCCGTCAGGGTTGAGTTGACTTCCGCATTTGTGGAACATGAAGGATGGAATTATTTCCGCTCACCCGTTACATTCAACTTTACGAGATATGCAGGATATGACCATTGAAGCCTCCAGCACGCCCCCCGCAACCGTGCATTGGGCCTTTGCCCCCATGACCGATGTGGCCCAGGCACGCCGCTATACTTGGCGGCTGGCCCATGAACATTACGAGAACTTCACCGTGGTTTCGCACTTGGTGCCCAAGGCCCTGCGCCAGGATTTCTGCAATATTTACGCTTTTTGCCGCACCGCCGATGATCTGGGTGATGAAGTTGGCGACCCTGAACTGGCGATACAATATCTGGCGGATTTCCGCCGCCAGACAGAGGCATGCTACAGCGGAAAAACCCAAACGGCGGTTTTCACCGCGTTATCTGAAACCATTGAAAAGCATGATATTCCCCGGCAGCCCTTCTTGGACTTAATCAGCGCCTTTGAACAGGATCAACGAATAAACCGTTACGAAAGCTTTTCCCAAGTCGTGGATTACTGCACCCGCAGCGCCGATCCCGTGGGCCGACTGGTGTTGTATCTGGCTGGTTATCGGGACCAGCCCCGGCAAATATTATCAGATAAAACCTGCACCGCACTGCAATTGGCCAATTTCTGGCAGGGTGTACGCAGAGATATCCTCGAGCGCGACCGCATTTATCTACCCGCGGAATCCATGCGACAATTTCATGTCGATGAACAACAGATCCGTGAGGGACGCTGCGACGATAATTATCGCGCTTTGTTAAAATTTGAAGTGGATCGCTGCCAAGTAATGTTTGATGAAGGCCTGGCGCTGTTACCGCTGATTCATCGGCAACTGCGTTCACAGATTTCTCTTTTCAACCGAGGCGGCCAAGCCGTTCTGGCAGCCATTCGTCAGCAAAACTATGATACGCTGTCGCATCGCCCGGCGCTGGGCAAAAC
>DAHXLH010000233.1:0-4577 GCA_027366115.1 Phycisphaerales bacterium | reverse complement strand
AACATACCCATAACCGAGTCTCCCTATAAAAAGGAACCAAATAAAGCGGTAGACACCCGCTCACGAAATCCGCAGCTAATTTAACCGGTTCACTTCTCCGGCCTTAAAAAAGTTCTCTAGACCAACGCCTATTGAGAACTTGACACGTCCAACACTTAAAAAATACTGGGGGTGATTCAGATACAACCTCCCTCAGATGAACAGAGTATAGTTCGGTTGATGCGCCGTGTCAATAACAAAGTCCAGAATTATTGGTATTTCTCGGCCCATGCCCGTACCTGGCCTTATTTTTTGACCGCCACCGACCTGAAAGCCACGAGTGCCGCACGACACCTTCAAAAAAAATCACTAAATGGAATAATTAAACTTGACATGATTTAATAGATTGTTAAACTGATTAAACAGTTAACCTTGGCGTTCAGTAAATCGGCTGGGTGTAAGAAGGTGAAGGATTCACAATGGCTGAAAAATTAAAAGGCGAAACGCGTGAATCTCCCGACATTGCCAGGACCGCCTTGGCCAGCACTGCGGAACCCATTCAGGTAAATTTTAACACTCTCCCGGCTGAAGAAAATCCGCCTGACCGCATCAGCATTCGTGATGTTGCCAAGCAGGCAGGCGTTTCGATAGCCACGGTTTCCATGGTCCTTAATCAAAATCCGCGAATCAGCCGCGGTACGCACGTGCGCGTGCAGCGGGTGATTGACAGCATGGGCTATCGGCCCAATCGTCTGGCGCAAAGTCTTTCCAGCCGATATACACAGGTCCTCGCGGTGATCCTGCCGCCGTTGCGTCATGCGTTTGCCGATGCCTATTTTGGCGAAATTTTAAGCGGCATATCCGACCGGGCCGGCAAGCTGGGCCATAAATTGCTCATTGAACAAGCCAAACCGCAATACATCAAAGAAGGCAAACATATAGAACTCTATGAGCGGCGATTTGTTGACGGCGTATTATGCCTGGGATTTAATGAAAAGCACACGTTCCTTTCCGACCTGCGGCAATATCCCATGATTCTGGTAGATAACCGCTTTGGTGACGGCGTATTGGATTATGTCCACTGCGATTATCGCATGGGAGCCAAGCAGGCCATGAATTGCCTGCTGCAACTCGGGCATCGGAACATCGGCATGATTTACGCCGCCCCTGAAAGCCCGACAGCGCGCGATGTGCTGGAGGTTTACACCACAGAACTGCGCAATGCCGGCATTGAGGTGAAAGAATCATGGCTGGCCGACGGCTGTTTTACCGACGAAGGCGGCGCGGCGGCGGCAAATCTTTTGACTCACCGCGATAAAGACATTACCGCGTTATTGTGCGGTAATGATAAAATGGCGCTGGGCGCCATACGTTATCTTGTGGAGCACGGACGCAAAGTTCCCCAGGATATTTCGGTGGTGGGATTTGATGATATTCAACATCTGGCCTATGCCAACCCCAGCTTAACCACGGTGCATTTGCCGCTGTATGAATTGGGTGTAGCGGCGTGTGAACGGCTTGTGAGTCGGATTCGCGGCAAAGTGGATCGTGTCGCGGATGTGCTGCCCACGCATCTGGTGCTGCGTGAATCCACCAGTATTGTGCGTACGCGATAATACATTTCCGCCCCAACGCTCCGGCGGATTGCCCCACAATAAGTTTTTATTTTGGCGTTATCAGGAATTATCTTATGACTTTTCGATCTCTTTGCCCCGGTATTTGTGCCGCCTCTAAAATAACAGCCATGCTTGCCGCAGCACTGGTGGGGTTATTGATCATCGCTGCGCCGGCCCGCGCGGCAAACGCCTCGGCGTCACCAAAGAAGCTCGCGGCCATTCCCCCGAAACTTCGGCATGTTTTTACGTATCACCCCCCCGCTGGCAGGCACGTGCGCCGCGTAAATGTGGCGGGAGATTTTAATAACTGGTCTCCCACCGCCAATCCGATGCGACGGACGGGCGCCGGGCCTTGGGCCACCAGCGTACTATTGTCTCCGGGACTTCATGCCTACAAGTTTGTGCTCAATGGCAACCATTGGGTCAACGATCCCGCAGCCAACCCCAAGCTCAATATCAGCGATGGACAGGGGGGCGCAAATTCACAAGTGCTCATCGCGTCGCCTTGGCAAATGATGCCTGCACCGCAGGCTGATCACATCAGCCCGGCGGCCATTTCATTTAATCCTGAAAACATGAATCAGATGGATGTAGTCTCACGGCATTATCTGCGCCTCCAGTTCAGGGCGCAAACCGGGGCACTATCTAACGCCGTTGTGGATGTTCTCCAGCCGGGCGCTGCCGTAAAAGTCTATTCGCTACGGAAAGAATCAGCCCATCTGGGCAGTTGCATCTGGGGGACCATTCTTACCGTTCCAACACGTTCAATCCACTATTACTTCACACTTACCCATGGCACCGCCACACGTTACGTCGCGGACGGATATTTATATGCTTCCGCACAAGCTGCCCGACGGCACGCCTACACAACAACGATGCGGTCGGCCGTTGTCACGCCCGGCTGGGCCAAGCGGGCCGTCTGGTACGAGATATTTCCCGAACGCTTTCGCAACGGAAACAAAGCCAACGATCCCTCCCCGCATATTCCCTGGCGCTGGCCCTGGACCAAGCCCTACCGCCCCGCCGGCGAGCATGGCAACTTTTATAGTTATGTATATAACCGCTTCTATGGTGGTGATATACAAGGCATTCAGGATGAACTGCCTTATTTGCGACGCCTGGGTGTCAATAGTTTGTATCTCACACCGGTGTTTGAATCCCCAAGTATCCATAAATATGATCCTTCCAGTTTTATCCATGTGGATGACGGGTTCGGAGTTAAAGGATCCCTGGAAAAGTTGCACGGGGAAAGTCCATTAAATCCCGCAACGTGGCAATGGTCGGCATCGGATAAAGTATTTTTACATTTTATAAAAGTAGCGCACAAACAAGGCTTCAAGGTGATTATCGATATCCCGTTCGGTCATTGCGGAAAAAATTTCGGGCCATTTCAAAATGTCCTGAAATATGGCCGCAAGTCGCCCTATGCCAGTTGGTTTCAGATCCTCAGTTGGGGACCGCCCGTGAAGTACAAGGCCTGGGATGGCGTGGACGGGTCCATGCCGATGTTTGCGCTTAGCAAACGCTATGGCTTAGCGAAAGAGGTTCGCAATTACATGTTTGCCGCCACGAAACGCTGGCTGGCCCCGAATGGTAATGTCGCCGATGGTGTCGATGGCATCAGGCTGGATACCGCCCCGGATGTTCCGCATGTGTACTGGATTGCCTGGCGAAAGCTGGTCAAAAAGATCAATCCTAAGGCAGTTATTATTGGAGAAGTCTGGCCGCCGGCCCAGGCGTGGCTTAATAAAGGCAATCAGTTTGACGCGGTGATGAACTATGTCTTCGCCACGATCTGCACCAATTATTTTGCCGACAAACGCGGGGAAAATCTGCCCGGCATCGGCCCCAAACGCTTCGGCAACAGTTTAATGCAGTTGCTGGACTATTATCCCTATCAAGTGGATCTGGATCAGATGAATATTATCGACAGCCAGGACACTGACCGCTTCGTGTCCCGAATAATGAACCCACTGCTGAATTTTGGTGCCAACAATCGGCTGCAAACCAATCCGCATTACAACACTGGTGAACCGCCTCCGACGGTCTACCGCCGCCTGGAGCAAACCGCCGCCTTCCAAATGAGTTTCGTCGGTGCCCCGTGCATCTGGTACGGCGATGAAGTAGGCATGTGGGGTGCCAGCGACCCAGCGGATCGCCTGCCGATGGTTTGGAAAGACTTGGAACCCTATGACGCACCGCATGTGCGCGTGCATGAACGGGTGTTGGAATTTTATCGTCAGGCCATCGCGATGCGGCGGCAACTCAAGGCACTGCAACTCGGCTTTTATGGTCAGCTATTGGCCTATCCGCGCCGCGACATCTTTGCTTTCTATCGCAGTTTGGGAAAACAGATCGTTTATGTCATCATCAACCGCAGTGCCGCGGAACACACAATCAGCTTGCCGATTTTTAAATCTGACCGCGGACATCACCTCTTAAATTATTTGAACCCGCGGCAAATGCGCCTGGTTTATCCGCCAACAGCCGACGGCCAAGGGCGGCCGATTTTAATCAAACACAAAGCAGGTTATGCCGTAATCGGCAAAACTCTAACGCTGAATCTGCGGCCCTGGAGCACAGAAGTACTGGCCCGCTACGTGCCGGGAAACATTAACTCGCCATGGTAAGGTGAGGCGTGCTGTGGCATATCCCGGCCGCTCAACGCTCCCCCCTGGATCTAATGAGAAACATCTGGGTTAATCGGTGGAATCTGTGGATTCCTTTCCATAGGGTTACGTTGATACTTCCGTGACACCAAGCGCCGCGCGGCGAAGTGCAGCGGTGGCATCGCATAGCATTTCCGGATCCAACCCAACGCTTCCGCATTGGGCTAGGAGCCTGTCCAAGTAATGGCCGGGATTGCGATGGGTCTGAAATGTCCCGTATGCGCGACGGAGGATCGAGCCGACTCTTAATAATGAGTCTGCGAGATCCGACAACAAAGCAGGCGGGGCATTTCAGGCCCACCCCGCGGGGCGG
>DAHXLH010000228.1:0-3624 GCA_027366115.1 Phycisphaerales bacterium | reverse complement strand
CAACGCCGCAATGCCGCTGCCGAACACAGCCACCGCAAGCGGACACTTCGGCGATTGCACGCGTTGGGTCTGAAATTGAAGGACATGATAGTCTGCGATTGGAGTCACTTATAGCGTTGTAGTACTAGGAGTTAGAATCTTCAGTACATTCAGTATTGGCAGTACATTTGGTATTCAAGGTTCAAGGTGTCAGATTCTGGGATCCGGGTTCCGGGTTCCGGGTTCCAAGTCCTGATGAATCCTGACCAGTGTTGCTGTGGATGGTTATGGATAATTTAAGTGAATTACTACCCTATCGGGCCGGTGCACGTATACAATACGGGGGCGGATGAGTATCCGTGGCGGCAATGCGCCTGAGATTTTGGGCTTTTTGAGTTATAGCTATGGAACACAATCAGAGCTGGCCCGCGCGGGCCACCACCCCGGTCATCGGATTTGTGGCGGCAATCGGAGCCTGGGCTATCCACGCCGTTCAGACAATGGGCGACTACGGGTGGTTTGTTTTTTCCATTGTTTACGGGACATTTGCGGGCTTGAATCGCCGCACCATTCGCGAGTTGTTTATACAGATGTATGAAATGGGAACGCTGTCGATTCCTGTGGTCATGCTGGGCGGCGGGTTTATTGGAGCGGTACTGGCGGTGGAGGCCTATCCGCAATTCAAAGCTATTGGTGCGGGCAACCGTGTCGGCTCGGTAATTGTTATCAGCGTGGTCAAACAAATCGGCCCGGTGCTTACGGCGGTGATGCTGGCGGGACGGCTCGGCGGATCCATGACCGCGGAACTGGGAACGATGCGCGTGACAGAGCAAATTGACGCGTTGCGGGTTATGGCGGCGGATCCGGTGCGTACCTTGGTGGTGCCGCGCGTGCTGGCGTGCATTATTATGACTCCGGTACTGACCGTGTTTAGTGATTCGATCGGTATTTTGGGCGGCTGGCTGATTGCAGTGGGAGTGGAAGGCGTGCGAAATTACCCCTTCTGGCATTATGCCCAGACCGGCATGGATATGTTCACCGTTTATGTCGGACTTATAAAGGCTTTTTTCTTCGGTTTGGTTATATCAACAATTGCCTGCTACAAGGGATTCCGCTGCGGCAACGGCGCCCAAGGCGTGGGCCGGGCGTGCACCGAAAGTTTTGTGGCCGGATTCTGCGTGATTCTGCTGGCCAATTTCATTCTTGCGGTCATGCTTAATAATATTTATGTCATGCTGTGGCCCAACCAACCCAGTATCTTGTGAGTTTATTGCTTATGCCCATAACACCCCCGAATTCCTCGGATATACCGGTGATTCGTTTTGAAAATGTTCATAAACGATTCGGATCCCTGGTGGTACTTAACGGCGTGGATCTCGACATCCCGGCCGATCAGACGACCGTGGTCATCGGGCCGTCCGGCACCGGTAAATCTGTGCTGCTAAAACATATTGTCGGATTGCTTAGACCGGATTCGGGACACGTGTATTTTCATGGCCGGAGAATTGACAATCTCCCCGAAAAAGAATTTGAGCCTATTCGTAAGCGCTTTGGATTTTTATTCCAGCAAAGCGCCCTGTTTGATTCCATGGATGTGGGAGAAAATATTGCGTTTCCACTGCGCCAGGAAGGGGGCATCGGTGAAACGAAGATTATTGAAACAGTTCATGAAAAGCTCTCGATTGTCGGCTTGGCCGCCAGTGAAAGAAAGATGCCCGCTGATCTTTCCGGCGGCCAGCGCAAACGTGTGGCATTGGCCCGGGCGATGGCCATGAATCCGGAGGAACTGCTTTATGATGAACCCACCACTGGATTGGACCCCATTCGCGCAGACGTCATCAATGAATTAATTCTAAAGTTGCAAAAACAGTTTAAAGTTACCGGGATTGTGGTGACGCATGATATGGCCAGTGCGTTTAAAGTAGCTGATCATATTGTCATGCTGCTGCATGGCAAAATTGTTTATCGCGGTACGGCGGATGAAATTCGCGCATGCCCTGATCCGGAAGTGCAGAGATTTATTCAGGGGCGGGCCAGTGAGGCGGAGTTGGATGCCGTAGAGCGGCTCTAAGGGGCTGCATCAAAATAACTTCACGATTTGCACTGCGATCTCAAGCGGCACCGCCGGCAAAGCCAGCGGCTATGTGGGGAGGTAAGCCGAAGCTTGGGGAAGTTATTGGGACTCGCCCGTGAGGAAAGACATGCAGATGATAGGAGCATGGATACTGTGCGTATGGCTGGTGGCGCTGGTGGGAATCTTCCTGCGCGTGCGCTATTCTAAGGCGATGCGTACGTTGAACTGGTTTATTTGCGATGCCGATACATCGCCGGGGGCATTTGATCCGCTTCTAGCGCCCGATAATGTGCGGGCAGAGCATCCGGCCGAATCCACCGTGTGGCCAAAAGTGACGATTATCGCGCCCGGCCGGAATGAGGGGCATGTTTTGCGCGACACGTTGGGGTCTTTATGCGAACTGGATTACCCGAATTATCAGGTGATATTTGTGGATGATCAATCCACCGATGACACGGCAGAAATTTGCCGGGAACTTTCGGCCCGTTATCCCCATTTGCGGGTGCTTGAGCATCACCAAGCCCCTCCGAAAGGCTGGGGCGGTAAGGTCTGGGCAATTCAACAGGCGGTAGGCCAGATTGATGGCGAACTGGTGCTGTTTACCGATTCCGATATCCGACACCATCCAAAATCACTTCGGAAAATGGTCCAGCTTCAGCGGCATCGTAATATTGACATGCTTAGTTTGCTGCCGCGAATGGAAACCGGCGGCCTGCTGGAGCAATCGGTGATGCTCATGGCGCAACATGCACTATTGACCATGGCACCGCTATATAAGTCCAATGATCAGAGGAATCCCACGCCGCTGACGGCCGGTGCCTATATGCTGTTTCGCACACGGGCCTATAACTTGATGGGCGGCCACGCGGCCATCCATGAGCAATTGGTGGAAGATCTGGCCTTGGGAACGCAGGCACGGGCCAAAGGACTAACGGTCTTTACGGTCTGCACGCGCGAACTGTTAAGCGGCCGCATGTATGAAGGGCTAATGGATACCTTCTGCGGACTGAAAAAAAATGCTTATGCGGGTTTGCGCTGCAATCCATTGATTGCGATTATCACGACGCTGATGATCGTGTTCATGGGCGTCTTGGTACCGTTGTATTTAATTTTCGCCATCCTAGCGTTGGCGTTTCAACCGGCAGCGGTGTGGGCGGTAGCGGTGGTATTGGCATTACTTGTTAATATCCTGTTTTTCGCGCATTTTGAACGACTCCGTCGTACGACGTGCCAAAAGCCCGGGTCGCCGCTGTTTATGCCCCTGGGAATGCTGTTCTGCCTTGGCGTGATCGCGGCGAGCATGTGGGATTATTATATTCGCGGCGGCAGTGTCTGGTCGGGCCGCGTTTACGCACACAGGGAAGTCAACCTTCATGCGACGATTTTAACGGGCGAAGCCAAGAGCCTATCCGAGTAATGGCGTAAGCGAATCCTAGGTTGGCTGGCCCCCCACCTTTAGCAGAACTTTTCCCATAGGCCCTCTAGCCAGACGTTCAAATGCCTGGGGCAACTGGTCAAATTCAAAAACCGAATCCACCAGCGGGCGGGAATCATGGACCTTTAGAAGCTTG
>DAHXLH010000224.1:0-12931 GCA_027366115.1 Phycisphaerales bacterium | reverse complement strand
ATTCGTGTTGGCACCGGGTATCAACACGGCGTTTTACTTATGATCCGCGAGCTCTATCGCCATCCCTGGACGCTGTTCGAAGCGACGGGACAAGAAAACGCGGCATCCACCGATAATGGCGGGTGGGCAGAAGGGGAAGGGGTGAGATCAGCGAAAGGGCTGTGTTCGCTGGTGCCCCGCCGTCGAAGGGCGGAGCCAGTTTGCTAAAACAGCTTTGGCCCTTCCTGGGGCGACTTGTGGTTACGCTGAACGAAAAACTTCCTCCACAAGTCCACCTAAATCGCCGCCGCATAGAGGCGGCCTGTGCCAGTGGCCCTACTCACCACCAAGCAAAATAGCCTCGCCAGCTTCCAAAGCATTCTAACTCCTAACTCCCAGCTCCTGCGTCCTCGTCCCTCCCTGCATGATCTTGCGCGGTCGGACGTTATGCACAATGGCGGGGATGTGGTATTTTTAAGAAGTCTTTTGTTCTGGAGATTTTACGTGAGCGCAGAATCCAATTCGACTGAAACTATGGAATTGTCGCCGCAGGAGCTTCAGAGCGTGGAGAAGCTGCAGGACGGCTTTACCAAAATCCGCCGGGAACTGGCTAAAACGGTGGTCGGCCAGGATCAGGTCATTGAAGAACTTTTGATCGCCTTATTTTGCCGGGGGCATTGTTTGCTGGTCGGTGTACCGGGGTTGGCTAAGACCTTGCTGGTATCGACATTATCCAAAACCCTGAATCTCAGTTTTAACCGCGTGCAGTTCACACCGGACCTTATGCCTTCGGATATTACCGGCACGGAAGTTATCGAAGAAGACAAATCCACCGGCCAGCGGTCGTTGCGGTATGTGAAAGGCCCGATCTTTGCCAACGCTGTTCTGGCGGATGAAATTAATCGCACGCCGCCCAAAACCCAGGCGGCGCTGCTGGAAGCCATGCAGGAACATCAGGTAACCGCCGGCGGGGTGCAGCGGCAATTGCCTGAACCGTTCTTTGTCATGGCCACGCAAAATCCCATTGAACAGGAAGGCACCTATCCTCTGCCGGAAGCGCAATTGGACCGGTTCATGTTTAATGTGCTGGTAAGCTACCCGACAGAGCAGGAGGAATTTGACATTGTGCGCCTCACCACCGCTCCGCGCCATGTGCAGGTGGAACATGTTCTGACGGCTCAGGAAGTTCTGCAATTGCAGGAACTGGTGCGAAAAGTGCCCGTGCCGGATCATGTGGTGCGGTACGCCTTGCGTTTAACTCGGCAAACGCGAGTCTCCCAGCCCGATGCACCGAAATTTGTAAAGGATTATGTCGCCTGGGGTGCCGGGCCGCGGGCCTCGCAATATCTGGTTCTGGCGGGCAAGGCACGGGCGCTGTTGCAGGGGCGGTACCATGTCAGCACGGAAGATATCCGGGCGGTGGCGTATCCCACCCTTCGCCATCGTGTGCTGACCAATTTTAATGCGGAAGCTGAAGGCATTCATTCCGATGATATTATCCGCATGCTCATTGAGCATACCGATCAGGATGATCAAAGCGCGAAGGTAACCGCGGGTATGCCCAAGGTGTTGCACACCGCGTGAAATGGCGAAACGTGTATGCGGAACGTGTAGAATGGTTGTAAATTGAAGGTCCTGGTTTACAAGTGCGTGAAGTGGTGACTGTAGAAGCTCCGCAAAAGACGGATTATAAAAAATATCTGGATCCGCGCACCTTGGCCAAGATCGCGGCGCTGGATGTGCGGGCGCGATTAATTGTGGAGGGGTTTATCACGGGCATGCACCGTTCGCCGTATAAAGGCTTTTCCATTGAATTCGCCCAGCATCGCCCGTACACCAGCGGCGACGATATAAAATATGTGGACTGGAAAGTTTTTGGCCGCACCGATCGGCACTACATCAAACAATATGAGGAAGAGACCAATTTACAGGTCATGCTGGTGGTGGATGCCTCGCACTCCATGAATTACGCGGGACAAGTTAATCCCCAATGGCGGAAGTTTGATCACGCCATCAGCATTGCCGCCAGCATGGCGTATGTGGCCATTCATCAACAGGATGGTGCGGGCTTGGCCGTGTTCGACCAGAAAATCCGCAAACTTCTACGCCCCAGCAACAGCCCGCGGCACTGGCGCACTATTATTGAAGAGCTTTCCAATTCCCCCGGCAGTCCTAAAACCGGTACTGGGCAGGTGCTGGAGGAAATTGCCGAGGAAATTCGCCACCGCAGTCTGTTTATTGTCATCGGAGATTTTTTTGATGATGCGGCGGGCATTATCAAGGGAATCCGGCATCTACGGTATCGGCGGCACGATGTGATCATGATGCAGGTGCTGGACCATGATGAATTGGAATTCCCTTTCCGCAATACCACCATGTTCAAAGGCATGGAAGACCTCGCGGAAGTGGTGGTGGAACCGCAGGCGCTACGCGAGGCGTACTTGGAGGAGTTTCAGAAGCACACGGAACTGTTACGCTCCGCGTGCCATAAGTTACAGGTAGATTTCCTGCAAATTGATACCAGCGTGCCGCTGGATGTGTCGTTGCCCGGATTTCTGGCCAATCGCGCGGCACGAATTCATTAACGAGGAGTTAGGAGTTAGAAGGTTTTGGAAGCGCTGGCGCTTCCGCTTAATGAGGAATGAGTAATGAATAGAAAATAAGGAATTGCGAGTTGGAAGGCTTGGGAGCGCTGGTGTCGCCAAATGCCGGATGCCAGACGCTAACTCCTAACTTCTCGTCCGTAACCTGTAACCTCGTCCGGAGTTGTTTTGAGTCTGTTGTCGCCAATTGCTGTTTTACCTTTTGTTACGCCGTGGCTGTTTGCCGCGGGGGCGGCGGCGGTGTCGATACCGATTGTGATTCATTTGTTGAATCGGCGGCGGTTTCGCATTCAGGCTTGGGCGGCGATGGAATTTCTGCTGGCCGCTCATCGGCGTAATGTCCGGAAACTTAAATTACAGCGCTGGCTGTTACTGCTATTGCGTTGTCTGGCTTTATTGCTTTTGGCGGCGGGAATTGCGCAATTTCTTCCGCCGGGGTCGGTGCTTGGCGCGATTCTCGGCCAAGCCGATCGTTTGACGGTCGTAGTCTGGGATAACGCCTACACCACGCAGTATCGGCCAGCCGGGCAAAAAACCATTTTCACCCGCGCGCGGTCGCTGCTGACGCATTGGCTTAATCGATCCAATGCCCAGGGACGTGTAGCCATTATCAGTGGCTCCACAGATCCCCATGGCCTGTTGAATACACCCGCTGTGGATCTTGCCACCGTCAGCCATCTGGTGGCCGACCAAAAACCGACGGACGCTGCCGCGGATCTGGCGGCCGGGCTGAAACGCGCCCTGACTGTGTTACAAAAACAGAAAACACGGACCAATCGTAAACGCCTCTGGCTGATTACCGATGATGCCCAGGCCGCTTTTGCTCCGCAGGTCATGGCTGGTACCGCAACGAATGCGGGAACTCCGCAGCGGCTCAAAACGTTAATCGCTGAGATTCGTAAGAGCGGGACAACCGTGCGCGTCTTTGATGTCGGCGATCCGCACGCGGGCAACATGGCCATTACGCAACTGAAACTCGCCCGCCACTTTGCTCTTATTAACCGGCCGTTGCGTGTGCGCCTAAGCGTCTATAACGCCACGGCCATGCCGCAGGCGCAGGTCACGGTGCGTCTGTTTTTGGATCAGGTGGCGGCCGGTTCCGTCACGCTGCCGCAAATAAATCCCGGATCTCAAGTAACCGTTGATGCAACTTTAGGGGCGGACATTACGGTCGCCGGCATGCACACGATTACCGCCAAACTTCCGGCCGACGGATTGTTAATCGACAACACCCGCCGCTTGGTCGTGCACGCGCATCGGCGAATGCGGCTGTTGCTGGTGGATGGCGCACCGGGCGATCCAACGACCGGCCGCCTCGCCAGTACCGCCTGGCTGGCCACCGCCTTGGCTCCTTTATCACATGGCAATACCTTTGATCCCCATGTTATCAGCGCCATTGAACTTTCCGCGCAATCTCTGCGGCATTATGCGGCGATCATTTTCAGCGATACGTCCGCGCCGGGGCCGCACGTGGTCCAGCGTTTACGCGCGTTTGTGAACGCCGGCGGACTGCTGTTGATATTTCCCGGACCGCAAGTTTCAGGCCATACTTGGAGTTCCGCGCTGAAAACCGGTCGCAGCGGATTGTTGCCGGCGGTGATGGGGCGAATGACTGTTCCGGCAAAAGCCCTGCATTTTAAATTTGGTGCACCCGGCAATGCCATCACCGAGCCATTTCTGGCGGCGCGGCAAAGCGGTATCCACACCGGCATAGGTTCTGTGGTTATCACGCATTATCTGAATTTGCGGGTCATCAATCCTGATTTATCCCAAACGCTGCTTGCCTTCAGCAACGGACAACCTGCGTTAATAAGCCGGCGTGTGGGGCGTGGCGAGGTCATGGCGGCGGCATTTACGTGTGACACCCATTGGACCGATTTTCCGGCCCAGCCATCCTTTTTGCCCTTCGTATATCAAATCATGTATTTCGGCATTCCGGATCGCAATGCCCGCTGGAATTTACAGGTGGGTGGTTACTTCTCTATGGCGGCGGGAAAAGCGGATATATGGCACGGCCCGAACGGAAAAACCGTCGCCCTGCGGGATCAGCAAATGGATGCACGGATTGTCGCCAACAGCCCGCGGCTTTGGCTTGCCGGACTGTATCGTAATAGCAGCCGCACGAGACTTGTGGCGGTAAATGTGGATCCCGTAGATGCCGATATCCAACATCTTCCCGCCTCGCGTGTCGCCGCGATACTTGGGCTTCCGACCGCCGATGTAATCAGCGCACCGCAGGCCCTGGCACGTCGGCACACCAATCAGGCGTCCCTCGGCGGGAATGCGGGGCAGAGATTGTTGCTACTGGCCTTATTGGTGTTGCTGGCGGAAACGCTTTTGGCACGGGCCTTTTCGCGCTATGATCGCAGCGCCGGGCGGGCCGCAACGCGGGAGAGCAAAAAATGATGGTCGATAATGTGTTGCATGGAAACTCAGCCCTCGCGGCAATCAGCAGCGGTCGCTGGGCTTTTGGCACGGGACACCCGTGGCTGATGGTGCTTCTGATGGCCGCAGTTGCGGTAGTGGGCTGGTGGAGCTATCAGCATCAGACGGCAACTCCGCGGTTAAAACTCGCTATGGCGCTTATCCGTGCGGCCATTTTAGTGGTCGTTGTGCTGCTGCTGGCCAAGCCGGTGTTTGTCGTGATCCATACACTGCGACGCCCGGCGGTCGTGGCGATTTGGGTGGATAGCTCGCGCTCCATGTCGCTGCGGGATGCGTATACAAGTCCGGCTAAAATCAAACTCATTGATCAGGTGCGGCAAGCCCTGCCAGTGGCTGAATCCAAAACCAAACGTCCCACGCGTTTTAATCTTGCGTGCTATAGTTTGAAGCAGGCGGCAAAAACATGGCTTGCCGCACTGGCTAAAAATCAGCGCGTTGCGGTGTTTACCGGCGGTGCTCACGCCCACCTGCTGGGAATGGCGGATTCGCCCGCGCAGTTGGCACCCCTGCTGCAAAGGCTGGCAGCCATAAAGCCAAACGCCGATGCCACGGATGTTCCCGGCGTCGTGGCGGGAATATTTAATGAGTTGCAAGGGCGCCCAGTCAGTGCGGTGGTGGTATACACCGACGGGCGTAGTACTCAACCGGCCTCGGCCAGCCTGGTGCATCATCTAGCGAAAGTCGGCGCAACGCCCATATTGGCGGTCCCGCTGGGACAGGTTCATCCGCCCTTTAATTTGGAAATTGCCAATGCCCAGGTTGCCCGCCACGCCTTTGTGCAGGACCCCGTTGCGGTAACGGCCAAGATTCACATAACCGGGGCCACAGCGGTGCAAACTGCAACGATTCGTTTATTTCAGGAATCCAAAAACCATCGCCGTGGCAAGCCCCTGGCCGTGCGTCACATCACCATCCATCCCGGTGCCTCACAGCAAACGGTCAGCCTGATGTTTCATCCCGCACAACCGGGGAACTACCATCTGGTGTTAATCGCGGACCCGCTGCGGCATGAATTAACGCACCGCGGTAATACCTCCCGCGGTGTTTGGACGCGCGTGGTGCGGGCCAAGGTGCGAATTTTGTATGTGGAGGGCTACCCCCGTTGGGAATATCGCTATCTCAAAAATGATCTCATGCGGGAAAAAACCACGCTATTAAGTTGCCTGCTGTTATCGGCTGACAACCGCTTCGCCCAGGAAGGCAACATTCCCATCAATCGCTTTCCCGATACGCAGGCCGAGATGAACCGTTACGACGTGCTGCTGCTGGGCGATGTGAATCCGGATTATTTTTCCGCCGCTCAGGAAAAAATCATACTCCGATTTGTCGGGCGTTATGGCGGCGGCATGGGCATGATCGCCGGGCCGGATTACGCCCCGGACGCGTATCGCCATACCACACTTGCGCCGCTACTGCCGATTATCGCCGGAAACCGCAATAATCCCATGTTCGCGCCGCCCCCCAATGAACCCTTTGAACTGCACCTTACCGCCCTGGGTCGCCAGAGTATGTTGTTTCACTTTTTCAGCAGTATGCAAAAAAATCTTAAGCAGGTTGCGCATTTGCCGCCGCTGTACTGGTTTGAACCGGTGGCAGGCTTGCAACCCAGCGCTACCGTGCTGGCGGACTTGCCCAGTCACCGCATAGATGGTCGCCCAGCCCCTTTGTTGGTTTTCGGGCGCTATGGTGCCGGCCGCACGATGTTCTCCGCCATAGATGATACTTGGCGCTGGCGCTATTACCACGGAGCGCCGCTGTATAAAAGTTACTGGCTGGAAATGATGCGTGAATTAGCCCGCCAGCGCGTATTCGGCGGGTCGCGCGGCCTGGTGTTGCGTACCGAGGCGCGGCGCGTGCAGGTGGGACAAAGCAATCGCATTTTTCTTTCCGTGCGTGATCCGGAATTAACCAGCCAAATGCCCGCCTCCGTCCCCATTGTGATGACCTCCCCCAATGGAAGGCAGACTGTCACACTTTCCGCCGCAAGTGCGGGCCATCGGCAATATGAGGGTGAAGTGACGCCCTGGGTTGTGGGGCATTACACCCTGACCGCCAAACCGGGAGTTCTACCGGGAACGGTGAAACCGGTGGAAATGGATGTCGCAGCCTCCATGCGGGAATTTGCCAGCCTTACCGCTGATTCTTCCGCTTTGGCTCGCCTGGTTGCGGGCACCGGTGGCGCGGTGGTAGCGCCGACCAATCAAAGTGCCTTGGCTCAATTAATTCCTGATCGCAGCGTGGAGGCGGTCATCCGGCAATCGCGGCAGATTTGGAATAAACCCTGGGCGTTGGCGCTACTTATCGCGTTGTTAACGGTAGAATGGATATTAAGAAAGCGTGCGGGGTTAATCTGAGTTAATCTAAAACGCCCGCACACTTGGCCTCACGGAGAATCCTGAACCATGGAGAAACCCGCCACAGCCCCGGCTCTGCTGCAGCGCATCGGTCAACTGCGCAAAACGCTGCGTAGCGCCCTGCTGCTCCATGGCGTGGCGCTGGTGCTCTCCGCGTTGCTGTGGACGGCTCTGATTTTGGCCTTGGGAGATTACTATTTCCACTTCCCCGGCATCCTGCGGCTTATTCTGCTTATTGCGGTGCTGGGGGGAACCGCCGTGCTGCTTTGGCGGGATGTCATTGCCCGCTTATTGCGGCCCATTCCGGATCAGTTTCTTGCCGGGGTGCTGCAAAAGACCGCGGCTCTGCAGCATGAACAATTACAATCCGCCGTGGAATTCATGGAGAATCGTACCGATCGCCTGAACGTGCTGGCGGCCAAAGCCATTCTGGAGGCGGATCAAACCGCGCACAGTGTGCAGGTGAAAACCGCATTGTCCTGGCGGCCGGTGGTAAAATTGTGGAGCAGTGTGGCTCTGGCGGTGATCGTCGCGGCATGTCTCATCGGATTAAATCCGAGCAATGCCGCACTTTCCATGCAACGCTGGGCCGGTCCTTTGGCCCACCATCCATGGCCATTACACCAGCGGGTGGAACTGGTCTGGAATTCCGCCTATCACCAACCCCCGACCATTTGGCCGCAGGGACAGGCACTGGCGGTGCGGGCGGTGGTAAAAAAAGGGTTCAGTCCGGATTTGCGGGTTTGGCTACAGGTGCGATCGGGCCATGCGTCCGCCACGTCGCAACTCATGACCTGGCAGGGTGCAGCGCATGGGAAGTTATATGAAAAAGTTCTTCTGCCGCAGGGGAAAACGCTGCAGGTTCGTCCCGTTGCCGGCGATGATCATCAGGAGCCGTGGCTGACCATTCATTTAATGCCGCGTCCCCGTATTATCGCCATGACCGCCCAAATCGCCCCGCCGCCTTATGCCAAAAAGGCCCCGACCTTTGAGGTCAACGTGCTTAATCACCAAGTCCGGGTGATTCGCGGATCCATGATCACCTTGACCATCACCGCGGATCAGCGCTTGCAATCCGATTCACGCACTGCGGCTTTTTCGCTGGTTAATGCCGTCAGCAAAACGCCCCTCACTCTGGCAGCACACGTGATCCGCCGTAAGGCCGATACATTGACCATTGGCTGGCTGGCGGAAAAATCCGTCTCCGGCCGCCTGCGGATCATCAGCCGTTCCGGCCTGGCCAATCGCCGGGGCGGAGCGATTCAGTTAGCCGTCATCCCGGATGCTCTTCCCACCGTGGTAATTGCCCATCCCCAGCATTCTGTGGAACTTACGGCCGACGGCTCATTTCATTTGACCATTCAAGGCAGCGATGATCTGGGGCTAACTGATCTCTATTTAAGTGGGACAGTCAGCGATATTAAGGGCCGCACCACGCCGGCATTCCGCACGCCGCTGCCCTGGCAAACCTTGGTCTATGATGCACAAACCCGTTTACAGCAAGGCAGCAGCACGCTGCTTTGGTCCCCCGCGAAACTACATCTGGTTCCCGGTGATACTGTGGAGCTCACCGCTTTAGCGGGTGATAATTATCAAAAAACATTGCCCAACGGCGTCATCGACCGCCATCCGCTGGCAAAATCCGCGCGTCTGCTGGTTATGATCCGGGCGCGACAGCAAATTGCCGCCGAGTTAACCGCGGATCTGCAGAGCGTCCGCCGCGCCATTAAAGCGCTGCTGGTGCGGCAGCAAACTACCGCCAGCCAAAGCGCCGCCATTGCACAGTCCGTTCGCAACTCCGGTAAAGCCACCGGGCAACAGGAAACCGCGTTATCTGATCTGGCCACGCAACAGGCGGATCAGGCTGCCCGGGCTGATCAAATCACGCGCACGCTGGGGCATATCAACCATATCGCCCGCCGCAATAAACTTGATCAATCCACCGCGGGAAAATTAGCCAAGCTTGCCGCAACAAAAATGGGGCAGGTGGGGCGGATCAATATGCCCACTGCGGCAGGCCGCTTAACCCGCGGTGCTACGCTGGCGAGACACAATGCCGGTACGCAAGCGGCCCGCCAACTGGCACACGCGGGTGCCGCGCAAAATCAGGCCATGCGTACCATGCGTGACCTGTTGAACCTGCTGGGTGCCCAAGGTGAGTTTGACGCGCTGCTGGCGCAAACCCGAAGCATGTTGCACCATCAGCAACTATTGCAGAATCAACTCAAGGCTTTGGCCGGCAAAACCATCGGCATGAACAAGGACCAACTTCCGCCCGCGTTACGCAAGGCGCTGGATAAATTAGCGCAAAAGCAAAATGCCCTGGCGGGCAAGGCCGCCAAACTTGCTGATAAACTTCAGCAGGCGGCAGAGGCTTTGCAAAAAAGCAATCCTGCTTTGGCCGCCGCCTTAGCCAGTGCCGCAAAAATTGCCCAACAACAATCCGTCAGTTCAGCTATGCAAATGGCCGCAGGTGCCATCAATAAAAATCAGATGCAATCTGGATCAGGCAGTCAGGCCCAGGCGCACAAGGCGTTAAGCGATATGCTCAAAGCGCTCAATAGCGCACAGAGTAAATCGCTGCGGCAACTCGCTAAGCAACTGCGCGATCTGATCAAAATTGTGGCCCAGTTAATCATTCGACAAAAAGCTTTGATCGCCGCCACCATCCAAGCCGGAAATAAAGCGCCCGAAACCGCCCTGGCCGCCAGCGCCAATCGGGAAAGCCGACTACAGCTCGATACCCTGGCCGTATGTGGGCAAGCCGATAAGGTGGATCAATCCGGGCGAGTTGGCGAGGATCTGCGGGCCGCCGGCGGAAATATGGGACAGGCCACCGGATCCTTGCTTCGCGACCATCAGCCACACGCGCTGGGGCATGAAAATAGTGCTTTGCATCATTTGCAACTGGCGCTGGCCTTGCTGCAAAAGCAGCTCAAAAAAGTCCAGAACAAACAGCGGCAAAGTCAGATCGCCAGTTTGAAAAAGCAATATCAGTTGCTGCTTAAAGCGCAGGAATCATTATTGAATCAAACCCGCACGCTGCGTGAAGCCCGCGTGGCGCAGGGGATGTTAAATCGGCCGCAGCAGTTACAGGCCATCGGCATTGCCCGCGCCCAACAGTTGCTCATGGCCGAACTTGCCGCGTTAGGTCAGGTGGAATCCGGCCCGGCACCGCTGCTGGCCTGGTTGAATGGCAAAATCATCAAGGACATGCGCATGGCGGCCAACATCCTGGCGGGCGCTACAGCCAATCAAAGTGTGCTGGATGAACAAACTTCAGCGATCGCGAAAATCAAAGATATTATTGAAGCTCTTAAGCAGCAGCAGAATCCGAAAAAGGGGGGCGGCGGCGGCGGTGGTGGGGGTGGCGGTAAGCAGCAACTCCTGCCGCCGGCGGCTCAGTTGAGATTACTCAAGCTTCTGCAATTGCAGGTGAATACCGATTCGGCGTATCTCAACAATCAATTGCAACACACCACTAACGCCGCCCAGAAAAAAGGCCTGCGTGCCATTGTGCGTCACCTCGGCGGTATGCAAGGCGACATCGCCACCCAAGCCCAACGCGTCGTACAATCCATGAAAAAATAAATAGCTATGTACAAGTGCCGCCAGCGGGGGCCGCCCCGCATTGTGGTGCAGGCTTCCAGCCTGCCTGATCCGTGCACGGGCACAAAAATAACCAGCCCGCCGAACATAATTCAGCGGGGCCGGTTGCCGCAAAAAACTTTTGCTTAATGCCAATCGCGGCGCGGGGCAAAATCTCGCCGTCCACCACGATCACCGCGGTACCAGGCATGATCATCGCGATCCGGTCGCCGCCATGCGCCCCAGCGATTCTGCCACACAACCCGTGGTCGATAAATGGGATGATAAAACACCGGCTGTGGTGCCTGATACACCGCGGGCGGCGGGCAATACGCCGGCGGAGAATAATAAATGGGTTGCGGAGGCGGGCATATCGCCGGTGCCGGAGCCGGTGCATAAACCGGCGGATAGTTGACAGCCGGCGGCGAATAGTAAATCGGCTGCGGTTGTACAAAGGTGGGAATCGGTGCAACAAAGGGTATGGAAAATCCGAATGCAATCCGCACGCCCGCCTGCGCCGGTGCCGCCGCCGCAAGCATGGCCACGGTAGCGCCCGCCAGCAAGCCCAGTTTCAATCCCGCAGCTTTTCCACCCAGACACCGAATTGAATTTTGCCAGAACATAAGTATCTCCTTATTTACATCCGGCCCAAACAGGCTCGCCGTAGCACACGCCACAGGCCAATCAACCCGTCTGACCAGCCAAACGAACCAAAATGTAAATAGTTGCAAAATGTATAATATTTTCAGATCAATATAGATTTAGTCGTATAAGCGAATATAATGTCAAAAATTTGAATAAAAATGGCATATCGCGCATTACCCATCGACGCCACCAAGAAATAAAGGTGTCAGGTACCTTTTTTTCGGATTGGGTATGGAGTCAAAATCGCTATCATTGGTTACCAGATGGGAAAGACTGTGGCGGCGTATCAGAGCCAGCGTGGTGGCGTCATTCGTAAGCAGGCCCAGTTTCATAGACAGTTCGGCGACACGTTGAAGATCATTGCCATCAATTGCCACGAGATTCAGTCCCATCTCCAGAAGTTCGTCGGCGGCGCAGCGAAACTCGGATAATTCCGTAATTCGGATGCCATGACGCTGGAGCCAATTAACAAGGCCGGCGCGATTCAGACCAAATGTTGCCGCCGCTTCCGCGAGCATGATCTTATGAATAGCTTCGGCCAAAACATGGACCGAAGCATATCCGGTGACGGCGCCAGCCGCCACGCGATTCAGAAGGACGGTGGACGCTTGGGAAAAAGGGGGCGTTTCCACATAGTGGTAATAGAAAATATTAGCGTCTATAAAGCAAGCTGCGCCATCCGGCAGGTCCAATGGCATTGCGCGGCTCCATCAGTTTCCGTGAGGGTGAAATTCCGGAGACGCCGCGATCTCCCTCGCCAAAGATGGATTAATGCGGATCCGTTTGCTGCGTCGCTGCCCCATAGCCTTGGAGCGCCGCGGTAATGCCGCTATTGGCTCGATCGTGAGCCGAACCCGCTCATGGTCGGCCAAAATTGGACGCTGCGCGGGAACGAATACACCGTTCTCGAACGTCGCATCTATGGTGGTCACGGGCATGGCATTAATCCGTCTCAACATACCGGATGATTTTACCCCAAATCCACGCTGGCTTCCAGTTTGTGGTAAAGTCAAGTTTAGAACTTACAAGATGCCTCGAAGGCCAAGCAAGACAGGCCCAGCAGAGAGGCCAAAAATGAATAAAATAGATCCGTCCCCGCTTCGCTTCCCGAGCCGAACACGATAATTTTTTCCGGGTGAAATTGCTCAATAATACGATTCACCATCTTCCGGGCGACTGCCTAATACGTGGCTTGTGTTTGCGTCATATTGAAGCCTCCTATCGTGGTACCGCCAGCAGTATAGCGGCCAATAACTGATTTTACTTGATGGCAGAAGGAAAAATCGCCGCGAGTGCATTGGCCGGCCCTGAGGTAAC
>DAHXLH010000202.1:0-6316 GCA_027366115.1 Phycisphaerales bacterium | reverse complement strand
AAAAAGTTGGGAACCATGACAGTGCCCGAAGCAGTATTGTTACCATTGCTCGTTAGGCTGCCATCAATCTGCGATCCATTTGTAACCGTTGCAGTCAACGACTGAGCCTCCAAATCTGCGGAGGTTATGGTGCTGGAAGGATCATTTCTTGACCCAGCCAGGTAGCTCACAGAGTACGCTTGGCCCACGGTCAGGCCACTGATTTGCTGGAACAAGCCGGTTCCGGCTCCCTGCAGGAAGGCGAATACGAAATTTTGCGGTTGGAATGCCGCGGGGGAGCCGTTGCCACCATTACTGAGAAGGTTAATACCGGTGTTATCCGTGGAAGCGGCATAACCTGCAACTGTGGTCCAGTCCGTGATAGCCGTCGCGTTTCCCGTTCCTCCGGTGTACCCTGGAAACGTCTGGAAAGAGCCTGCATTAGCCGTGAAATCACCGTTGGCCACGAGATTGGTAACGCTGGTGGTGGTCGCGGATACTGGTTTAATACCCAACATGGCTACCAAAGCGGCTGCAGCCAATGCCCCGACGAGTGCACCTCTACGAGATGAAATTGATGTGTACATTGCTGTACTCCTTAAAAATCCCTCCGCTCGGCCCACTGTCGAATTAACATAATTCAACATGAAACGGGCCGCGGTCGGAAACCTTGTTTATTTGCAAATCGCTTTCGTCATCACGGAAAGCTAAATTATTATCATTGCGCAAAGGCTCAAATCCGCGATTCACCGGTAAAAATCCGGCGCAACAAAGAGACGATAGCCTGGTTTTAAATCAGCAAGTGGCTTCCACGCCACTGAGCCGTCGTTATATCCAATGTTCATGCCATCCGGCCCGGCGGCATTGTGGAAATGGTTGCTATTGAAGCCCGATGCAAAAAGGTTATCATCCCACGAACCAGCCCATCCGGTAACCATATCAGTAATAAGAATTGTATTGCCCGGATCGGTCGGCGATTGGCAATATAACCCATCAGCCGGGTTTGCCTCATCAAAATCTGGCACAATCTGCCCGGTAATCGGATTCGCCCAAGTGGCGTAACGGTTCCCGTTTGGCGTATTGTAGTATGGGTTTGAGTTGTTGTAGCCCGTCCATACTCCGTTTTGCCTCTTATACCAATAGCAGTAGGTAGAATAAACATCATACCAATCCCCCTGGGCAATCGACTGCGTCTGCATTTTCTCTGGCCAATTCGTCGCGAAACCTGGGCCATTCTGAGTAATCTCGTACTGATACGTGGCAGGAAGGTACCCCGGAATGGGAGTTGTAGATTGAAGCCCGCTGACAGTGGGCGCGGAATCGGGGCAATAAATGGAAATAGGATTGGTCAAAATCCCGGAAGTATACAGGGCCGTCACACCCCAAGCCAAACTCATATTACCGGTAAAGCCAGGATACGTTCCCAATCCGCCAACAGGCCAATTAAACTGAAAATCCAGCGGGTATTGGCCCCGGTTGCTCTGGGCGTACTCAAAGCAACCCTGCACCAGGCTCCTGATATTCGCGGCACAGACAGTCTGCAATGCCACGATGCGAGCCTTAGCCAGCGCTGGTAGCAAGAGTGCGATCAGTAATGCAATAATGGATATTACCACCAGCAGTTCGATGAGTGTAAAGCCCCTCGAATGATTCCGCCGTGGCAATCCCTTATATTGTAATTTTAACATCGCAATCTCCTTGATTTAGTATTCCGACCTTGACTCTTTCGCTCCAACAATTCGCCGGAATGCAGGGCCTAATTCAAGCGAAACCATTAATTTTCTCTACTTGCGGATTCAACTTGCCTTAAGAATCCGTTTCGTTTGACATAATTTAGTATACTCCACGATTTTCAAATTGCAAGAGAAAAACATGATTTTTTTTAAAGTTTCCGTTATCGGGCTATGTATTGGCTATTTTAATGGTTTAAACCATCCTTTCATCCGGAATCGAATCGAGACTGCCCCCTACAAATGAACCAGCATCAGGCAATTTATAGAAAGAACAACAATCAAGTTAATATACTATATTAAACACAAAAAAATCGCTTCTACAGTGAAACACCCTGATTTATCAGTGTATTTTAACTTCAATTAACTGCCGACCATGGCCGCCCAACCTTTGTCGTGATATTTTGTTTTCTTCAGCCAAGCCAAGGAATTGAAGTTATTGAAAATGCAACTCAACTCCGCACAAATGCGCACTACCGCCGCCTATTGAGGATCAATTCTTCCTTAAACAGGCCTATCATCAACCAGCACGCAGGGAGGCATTAAATTGCTTGGACAGGATCGCTAAAATTGATGAAACCTGCTGATCTACCTGTTGTGATCGCAACGTGGATTCGGGATCACGGAATACCAAACTCAGGGTAACGCTTTTTTTGCCCGAACCGATTTGGGCGTTCCGGAACGTGCCGACAAATTCAACATCTTCCAGAAATTCTAGATCACTGCCTTGAATGGCCGTGGAAATATCCGCCCAGCGCACAGAATTGGCTACCACAATTGATAAATCTCGTTCAATTGACGGAAAGCGCGGCAATGCTGACGCCCGGCGAACCGGGTTGAAAATGGTGATCAATTTTTCCAAATCCAATTCCGCCGCCGCCACACCATGACGCAGATCATAAAATTTCGCCACCTCGGGCGCAATGAGGCCCACTGCACCGATATCCGTTGACATCTCATTGACGAACATCACGCAGCGGCCACCGATCCCCGGTGAAAAACCCGGACCATCTTCAGGCTTGATAATCAGGCGGGCGGCAGGGTTTAAGCGTTGCAAGAGTTCCCGTACTGTACCAAGTATCAAAGATAATTCATCGGCAATCAGCGCGATGCGTCGCTGTTCCGTTGGGGCCTCAGACGCTGATGTCTCCTGCCAGAATACACTGCAATATTCAAAGAGCATGGCACTGGCCGTACCGTTATTCTGGTTTAACGCCCGCGCCCGTAACAGCCCGGCCAATATAGACGGGCGCAGGGCATTTTCCGCCTTGCGCACCAGTTCACTTACCTGTATAGCAGCGGCACCATGGGGTAAAAATTGCCGAGCCTCGGCTTGATCGACAAAACTGTGCGTAATGGCTTGAGAAAATCCGCAGGCGCACAGCGTGTTGCGGATGGCACCAATGGCCGCAGATCGATTATCGGTTGGCGGAACACGATGAGAAATAACACTTTGCACCGGCACGTTGCCATAGCCCCAAAGTCGCGCCACTTCCTCAATTAAATCAATTTCCCGGGATATATCAGACCGGAAACTCGGCACGCGACAGGCAATCACTCCATCCTGGAGTTCCGGCGATAATTCAAGTCGGCGGAGGATATCCAGCACATCATCCAGGGGCACCTGCACGCCGAGAATGGTCTCAATGCGCGCTGGCCGCAACGTAACCGGTATGGAATTGACATGAACACTTCCCGCCGAAACACAGCCGGGTGCCAACTCTCCGCCAGCCACCTCCATAATCAATGCCGCCGCCCGGCGTGAAGCATATTCCGCCATGGCCGGATCAATGCCGCGTTCAAAACGGAAAGAAGAATCACTGAACAGCGTGAGCGCCCGGGCGGTAGCTCGGATGGATAAGGGATTGAATCGGGCCGATTCGAGAACAATATCCACAGTGGATTGCGTAACCTCGCTGGTTTGCCCCCCCATCACGCCCGCAATGGCCAATGGGCCGACGGCATCACCAATGGTCAACATCGAATCATTAAGTTTATAAGCGCGGCCATCAATGGCTGTAATGGTTTCGCCATCCGCCGCAGTATCCACCAAAATACGCTGATCCGTAATTTTACGGGCATTAAACGCGTGCAGCGGCTGGCCCGTTTCCATCAGCACAAAATTGGTGACATCCACCACATTATTAACACTGCGCAGGCCGATGGATTCCAGAGCATCACGCAGCCACTGCGGGGACGGGCCGACTTTTACATTGCGGATCAAGCGGGCGCAATAGTAGGAACACATTTCCGGCACCAGAATTTTCACGGCAAGCGTATTGGCCGCCGGTTCACCGGATTCGACCAGCGATACTTCCGGCATGGTGAATGTGAGCTTGAACAATGCGGCTAATTCCCTAGCAAGGCCAATATGGCTCAAGCAATCCGTGCGGTTACTGGTAACTTCCACATCCAGCACATCTGTGCCATGTGATTGGTACACATTTTCCACCACCAGCCCGGCATGAATCAGCGCTTCTTGAGCGGCGGCGGCAGAGGGAACGGAATCGAGATAGCGGGAAATCCAGTTCAGGGCAATTTTCATGAGTCATCCCAAGTGTGGTTATGAGGATTGACGGGAAATGACCGGATAATTTTCGCGTTCACCCAAACCGGTAACCGGGTAATCCTTACGCAACGGATTGGACTGAAAACTGTCCCATGTCAGAATACGCCGCAAATCCGGATGACCGGTAAACTTGATGCCAAACATATCAAATGCTTCCCGCTCCAGCCACTCCGCACCGGCATAAAGCGGAACCAGCGAAGGAATAATTAATTCACTTTCATCGACAAACAGGCGCACAATCAACCGGGGCGTACATTTTTCCACACTGTTAAACACGTAAACCAGACCAAAGCGAGGCTTATCCCAACTCGGGTAGTTGAGGTAATCCACGCAGGTGATATCGGCAAGCATGTCATACCGCAGAGCCGGATCATCCCGCAAAAATGTAATCACCTCGATAAACGCTTCACGTGGAACGGAAATTTGCGTTTGTCCGCGAAAACTTGCGCCTTTCAGGCCAAGATTCGGGAATTTTTCTTTCAGCCGGATAGCTGCCGGATGATCCATTGCCATAATATTCAACTCCGTGAATTCCTACGAACACCCATAAACCATGGAGTATAGCGGCGGCTGGGCTGATTATCCATCGAATCATCCCATCTATGCGACTCAAAGCCCATACGCTTCCACCGCGGTACCGCCCATTATTCGATCCTGCTGCGCAATGGAAAGCGGAGCTATAAAGTCTTTAACGGTTTTCACCCAGTTCTCATAGCCACTCGCCAGAAGGCACACGGGCCAATCGGTGCCGAACATGAGCCGCTGCGGGCCAAAGGCATTCAGCACGACATCAAGATAAGGCTTAATATCATCGGGCGTCCAATGGGCGTGATCCGCTTCCGTCACGACACCGGAAAGCTTGCAGTAAACATTCCGCCGTTGTGCCAGTTCTGTAATGTGCTTATCCCAGGGCGCTATGACATGGTCTTTAATGCGCGGTTTAGCGATGTGATCCAGCACAAATATCTGATTGGGATGCTGATCCACAAACCGAATGCTCTGCGGTAAGTGCTTCTCAAAAATCAGAATGTCATACACCAGATTAAACCGCCGCAATGCCGCAATACCACGGTTAAATTCCGCGCGCAACATATACATGTCATCCGGCTCATCATGGAGAACATGACGAACAGCCTTGAGTTTCCCATACGCACGCCAGCGTTCAAGCTCCGCTTGAATATCAACTGCGGTAAGTGGCAGCCAGCCGACGACGCCCTTTATAAAGTCATGCTGTGCCGCCAATTCCAGCAGCCAACGGGTCTCCTCAAGCGTTTGCCGGGCCTGCACGCTGACGACACCATCGATTCCGGCGGCGGCGATTCGGGCCTCCAGATCAGCCGGCAGAAAATTTTGCCGCAGGGCCTTCATATCGGGACTAATCCAGCCATATTCTTGCGGGTTGTAGCACCAGAAGTGGTGATGAGCATCAATTTTCATTGCAATACTCCAGACAAGAGGTTGGTAATTTAACACTACAGCGCGATATTCGCCAGGATCGCGATTGGCCGGAAATGCCCCGGATGCAAGAACGCAGGGCCGAAACGACCTTGGAAGGTCTTTGAGGCCCGAGGACGCTGCAGATGGGGCGTTTCCGGCCAACCCTTTAGGGCGAAGGCGGCCCGCCGCAGTCGGGGCCCGGCCAATGTCGCGCTGTAGTGTTAAGATGCGTGCGTAGCCGCGGTTCCCAGAAATGGCGTCAGCGGGGCAATATCCGGATGTGGTCGGGCACCTTGTTCAATAAGATGTTCCACCGCAATTTTTGCCAGCGTGCGCGAAATGCGATCCCATCGCGTTTTGGGATTATTTAAAAATATATGGTAATGCTGCAATGATGCATAAAGCGTGCGATCACGCAAAATTCCCCACGGCAAGGCTGATCCGGCGTCATGCAGTAATTTTGCCACATCATAATCAGCATGGGGGTTTTCCGGTGCTGAAGCCAGAAGCTTTTGAATTTGCGCCGGCACGCTTTTGGGCCAGCGGCGGTTTAATCTGGTGTATGACATTCTGATTTTTGAGAAGCACTTACCGCAGAGCA
>DAHXLH010000156.1:0-10594 GCA_027366115.1 Phycisphaerales bacterium | reverse complement strand
TTCGGGTTTGAATGCCAAATCATTTTGGGCCATTGGCTCGGGTGGCACGAGCTTTTCTAACTCCGGTAATAGCGGATATTCCTCACAAACCGGCGGCGCTGTGACTCCCGAAGAGGCCAATGTGCTTAACGAAAAACTCTCGATGTTTGTGGTCAATGAAGGCGGTAATAAATCGGCGGTGCCGAATTTCGTCGCCGGTGGGCAGTTGGTGCAGGTGGATGATAATCAGGAATTTGTCTCGGAATTATTTGGCGGAGCCAAGCAATCAGGCGCGGCACCTTCTAATTATTCCGTGCCGGAAAATGCACCGTATTATGTGCGAACTTTTAATCCCCTGCCGCAATTCGGATTCCCGGCTACCGTAAGCCCGACGCATCAGGGATCAATTACGGTTGCCGTGCCGGAACCGGCAGCGCTGGCCCTCATGGCTTTGGCTGGGCTGGGAATATTGCTGTTGCCGAAGCGGCGGGCGCGCCGGCACGGGGGCCGTCGATACGATGGGTGATGCAGGTAAGATGCAACTATTGGTGCGGTGAGACGTTGGGAATGGTGTCTCTACCGAATTGGGCGGGATGGCACTTGGGTGGCAACTGCCCAAGGGCAATGACAGCGCTGGTGGCAGCGCGATTGCAGCGCGGAACTTTTGCGACGTGGTGATTTAGTTGGACAGGCTTCCCGGTGCGGGGTATGGTCTGGGCCGGAAGGTTATGGGGATTGAAATTATGACAATGTCAAAACATCGCGGTTTGGCTTTCAGTGTGATATTTATCGCGGCGACGGCGGCTGGCGCTGTTGCGGCTCAGGCGACAACCGTTCCGCCCAGTGATCTGGGGGGCTTTTCCAGCAACGGTTCCGGTGCCGGTGGGTTAGCCGGACAGGCGTTCAACATTACCACCAGCACCACGGCCGATCTGACCGCGTCGGAGGATAATACTTTTTTATCCAACGATTCGTTTTCCACCGCCAACCCATTTTCCATTTCGTTTGATTATGGTGTCAGCGGGGCGGGCATTTCTTCTAATACCACTACACCTCCAGCGGCGTTAAATGGCACGCTGGCTAATTTCTTTCTGGGCAGTGGGCCTTCCTCCACGCCGGGCTTGGAATTTACCATTAATCCGTACGCCAGCAATGTCAGTTATTACGGTTCCTCCCCCAGCACCGGCAGTGCGGGCGGCGGCAGCATTATCGGCGGCGCTGGTGGCGGTGGCGGCGGCAGCGGCACAAATTCCACGCCATCGCAAGGGGCCTACACGATTACCACTAATTTTCTCTACACTGGTTCGATTGTTGGTGTAGCGCTAAGTTACGACCCCACTACGACAACTTTGCAGGAAATAATCAGAACCTCCACCGGGCAACAGCAAGTCTTTACGTTTAATATCGACCTTGCAACGACCTTGGGAGCCAGCACCAACTTCGGCTTTGAGGGAAAAACCGGCGGCACTCCCGCAACGGCCTATCAGCAGACCATCAGCAATTTCAGCTATGCCGATTCCACTACACCGGTACCGGAACCCGGCATGTTAAGTCTGTTGTTGGCTGGCGGCAGCAGCCTGCTGGTCCTGCCTTTGCGCCGCAGGGCTTCGCGGGCGCAAGTCTGAAGAACAGAATCTGCCACGGGCACCAGCAATACGAGTATCTCTTATCCGTTTAACCTGTAATGCGATTCCTGCGCTGCGGTGTAGGGCTGTGGTGCATTGATCCTGTAGGCTGTGAAGGCCAGGAGTCTTCGCGCGTGGGCTGTGGAATGTTGATGGCGCTTTCTGGTTATATGACCCGGCAACGGGTATAATAAGGTCCTCGCGGGAACGGGCGGCGGGAACCGATGCATTGAGTTCGTCGGTCGTGGTTTATAGAGGTTCTCAGCGGATTAAATGATGAAGATTGATCCACGTTTTCAGATTGAGTCAGGCTCGGAAATCTTCGGCGGAGCTGAATTGATTCTTAAAGGCTGCCTGGAGACGCCGGGTGGCGTTGCGCTGCTTACGGGCTATCCCGGTTCCCCCTTGGCGGGCTTCTTTGACTCTTGCCACGATATTGCCGCATTGCTGAAGGAAAAAGGCGTTTGCACCAAAATGGCCAACAATGAGGCCATTAGCGTTGCCATGCTTAATGGCGCTCAAATGGTGGGCGTAAAAGGAATTGCGGTATTCAAATCCGTCGGCTTGCATGTGGCGGCGGATGCTCTGGCGTTGGGGAATTTATCGGGAATACCGCATCCCAGCGGCGGTGCGATGATCGTTTCCGGGGATGATCCATGGAGTGATTCCACGCAAGTCCCGGCGGATTCCCGGTTTCTCTTTGAGCATTTGCGCGTGCCGGTGCTCGAACCCGCTACATCACAGGAACTCAAGGATTGGGTGCCGCACGGTTTTGATCTGTCCGTAGCCTCCAAATTGTATATTGGCATGATGGTCACCGTGGCGATCGCCGATGGCGGGGGCACGGTGGAATGCCGGCCCAATCATTGGCCCACTATCAGCACCCATGATCGTATTGCCATTGAAACTGGAAAAATTCCCGTGGAAACAACCGTGCTGCTGCCTCCTCGCAGTTGGCGGCAGGAACTCACGTTTGATGACCGTTTTGCGGCTCTCTTGGCCCGCTGTCGGCAATTGGGGTTATCGCGAATTCTCTATCCGATTGAACGCACTTGGCGCGGCGGCAGATCCCAAAAGGCACCGGTAGGATTTATCTCTTCCGGGCCTTCGCACATGCTGCTGGTGCACGCCTTGCAGGAAATGGGGTTGCTGGGGCAGTTTCCCATGCTCAAACTGGCCATCAGTTATCCCGTCGATACCACGCTGGTAAATCAACTCGCTGAAATGTGTGAACGTATTATTGTCGTAGAAGAGCGCCGAAGTTTTATAGAACGGCAAGTCACAGATCATCTCTCACAGTTGCGTCAGCTTGAGCCGGACAATCCCGCCGTCAGCGTGCAAATTTGGGGTAAAGTATTTCCCAATAATCGCCCCGGCATCCCTGCGACTCGGGGGTTGCATCCGTCGATTCTCATTGAATTACTTACCGGCTTTTTGCGCGATACGCCCAATATTCCTTACGAGCTTTCCAACGGGCGTTTGACCGAGGAACTGGAAACCATCGCCATGGCCAACAGCTCCAAGGTGGATGTAGCCATTCGCACCCCGGCCTATTGCCCGGGTTGCCCGCATCGAGACTCTTCCAGCGCCTTGCTGGAAATTCGCGGCAACTTCCTCAATGCCCAATATATGCAGCAACGTTACGGCAAGCCCCCTATGGACCTTGTAGCCCATGGAGACACCGGCTGCTATACGATGATGATGTTTGAGCCTAATAAGCCGCTGATGCACAATTACAGCGGTATGGGGCTGGGCGGAGCTACCGGCGGCGGCGTGGATCCATTTATTACCAATAAGCAAATTGTGTTCATGGGGGATGGCACATTTTTCCACTCCGGACAATTGGCGATTGGAAATTCGATCAATCAGGGACAGGACATAACCTACATCATTCTGGAGAATGGCACCACCGCCATGACCGGGCATCAGCCCAACCCGACACTCCACGAAGATATTACCGGAGCACCCGTTCTGGCTCATGATATTGAGCGCATTGTCCGCTCTCTGATTCCTGATGCAGCTGGTACATTACGGATCAAAGGCAAAGATGGCCGGGATGAACCTCAGGCACGGGTATTTCGCGTGAACCCCGCGGAACGCGATAAATATAAAGACCTGCTGGAATCAGTGATTCTCCAGGATGGCGTCAAAATCATCATCGCGGATAAAGAGTGCGGCATTACGTTTAACCGCCGCAAGCATCGCGCCGAAGTGCAGGAGAAAAAAGAGCACGGCTTTATCCGTTCCAAGGCCTACATGAACATCACCGACGAAGTTTGTGAATACTGCCTGGAATGCACCAAGCAGACCGGTTGCCCCGCGCTGAAAGTGTCACAGACCGATTACGGCCCGAAAATCCAGACCGACTTTACCACCTGCGTCAATGATGCCGCCTGCTCCCGTATTGACGCCTGTCCCAGTTTTGAGCAGGTTATCGTTACCCGCAAACGCCCGCCGCGCATGCCCGATGAAGTGGTGGACCTCACCGGAATGCCCGAACCGCCGATGATGAAAATGGGCGAGCATTGGCGTTGCTACCTGGCTGGCGTGGGCGGTATGGGCATCGGTGTGGCGGGTGAAATTCTGGTTCGCGCCGGCCATAAAGAAGGCTATCAGATTGCCTTTGTCGATAAAAAAGGTCTGGCCATTCGTAATGGCGGCGTGTTCAGCCAATTGCTTTTTGCCCGCCAAAGCGTGCAAGGATCAGCCATTACTCCCTATGGTAAGGCGGACCTGCTCATTGGCATCGACGCACTGGAGGCGGCCCGCGCCATTTCGCCAAAGGACAATCTGCGCGTGGCCTCGCCAAAATACACGCATGCCGTAATTAATACTGGAAAAACCCCTACGATTCTGACCTTGCTGGGACGCGAAGATTTTTCGCCGGAACAACTCGCTGAAATGATTAAAGCCCAATGCAAGCCGGGACAGTTTTTCAGCTTTAATGTGGGCGATTTATGCGAGCGCCTGCTGGATTCCAAACTCTATGCCAATATTATGATGCTGGGCGTCGCGTATCAGCTTGGGTTTATTCCGGTTTCTTACAAGAGTATTACCTGGGCGATTCGCCATGCGGTGCGTCGCGAATTTGAACGTAATTATCGCGCGTTTAACATCGGCCGAAAAATTGTACTGCGGCCGGATCTTTTTGGTGTTGCCGCCCCGCGCGAAGTGGAAACCGTGGATCAGGCCATTGAACGCAAGGCCAACATTTTGATGGTCAGTTCCATCTGGGGTAAGCGCAATGCCGATGAATATCGGCGGATATGCCGCGAAACGCTCCAGCAGATGCCCCAGTTGGAAGAGGCTCCCAAGCGGGATTATGTCATCCGATTGTTTGACGCCATTCAATGGGGTGCCTTGCCTTACGCCCGCGGCTACGCTTCGCGCGTGGTAAAAACGTATCAGCAGGATAATGCCGCGCGAAATTTTGCTGTGACGCGGGCGGTGATCTGGAATTTGGCCAAAGTGATGATGATTAAAGACGAAGTGTATGTCTCCATGATGTATACCAGCCCGGAAAAATATCGTCGCGATCGCCGCCGGTATAATGTCAATCCCGCCAATGGCGACAAAATTAAATATGTCCATTTGAATCGGCCCGAATTTGATATCGCCGGCTTTAAGCTCCGCTTCCACGTCAAAGGCTATGACTGGCAGATGCGCGTGTTGCGCCACTGCCGCTGGCTGCGCACGCTCATGCCCGCCTGGCATGCACGTGAAAAGGCTTTCCGTGAATGGTACACCCGTCTGGTGGATACCTGTGAACTTCATGAACCCTGGCTTTATAATCTGTGGCTGGATATTCTCATGGCTCCCGAACCGGTTACCGGCTTCCGGGAAGTGCGTTATCCCAAAATAGATGCGGCCCAAAGCCGGGTGAAGGAACTCCAAGCCGCCATTTCCGCCGGCAAGGCCGACAGCCGCTTCCGTTCACCCGCCCGGTCCGTGAGCTTAACAAGTCAGGTTATAGGAACCTTCCGGGAGTAACGGCTTCGGCGAGAATAAATCAGTATTTGGCAGTAATTGCAGCATTGATCAGTAGATTCAATATTGAGTAGTCGGCTTGGCTTCCAGATTCCAGGTTCCCGGTTCCAGTGTCAGTATTGGCAATATTAGCAGTAATTGCAGCACATGCAGTAACCGGCGTGGCTACGGCCGAACAAAACAGCAGCAACAGTGCTTCCGGAAAATGCCAGATGCCAGATGCTCGATGCAAAATGCCGCGAAGCGCCATCGCTGCTAAATGCCAGATGCGAGATGCTCAATTCCAAGTTCCAAGTTCCAAGTTCCAAGTTCCAAGTTCCAAGTTCCAAGTTCCAAGTTCCCGAAACCCCGCAGGTATTTCCAAAATGGAAACAACTCAAATCAACGCAAACGTGCCGGGGCGGAGGGCGAGCCTCTTATTGGACATTCGGCGGGCATGGCTGCATAATCCTTAAAATATTTTGAAGGTTTGCGCTTGATTTGCCGTGGCTTGCGGCCCAAAGCAAACAAAAGGGATCGGGGACGGAGCAGGTGCCAAAATTTACGGCCAAGTTTACGCGCAGCAAGCTGCGCACTCGCTGTGCCGATGCGAATACTGACGGAGGTGATCCAATGAGTGACAACAAGCCCATAACGATTCAGTTCTTCCTCCCGCAGGGGGAGCCGCGTGGCGTGCGCATTGCCGACATCACTATGGGTATGGTTCAGGCGATGCTGGTGCCACGCACCAGGCTGCCGGAGGCGATGAGTCGCCCGGAATTCAAGAAAGTGGGCGTCTATTTCCTCTTTGGCGAGCCAGAACAATCGGCCAGGCCGATGGTCTACATCGGCGAAGCCGAGGAATGCGGCAAGCGGATCGCCCAGCACAATACCGGTAAGGATTTCTGGCACACGGCCGTGGCCGTTGTCTCAAAAACTGACAGCTTCACCAAAGCGCACGCGAAGTATCTGGAGTGGTACTGCATTGGGAAGGCCAAGGAGGCTGGCCGATATGCCCTGGAGAATGGGAGCAAGGGGAGCAAACCATCTGTCCCCGAACCCATGTTGGCCGACGTGATGAATGGGTTTGAAACTCTGAATATCCTGGTTTCTGCGATTGGCTTTCCCTTGTTTGAGCCAGGCCCCGAGTCTACCGGACCCGACGTATTTATACTCTCTGGGCCGCATTGCAGCGGCCGAGGAACGATGGTGGAGGACGGCTTCACTGTCTTCGCCGGCTCCAAATGCCGTAAAGTGATCGTTCCTTCGGCTGGGAAGTGGCTTTCAGGTTTGCGCCAGGAGCTATTGGGCAGCGGTGTAATTGCCCCGGATGGCGACGGCCAACTGGTTTTCAAGGCGGATCACACGTTCAAGACGCCCAGCGGCGCGGCGGATACGTTACTGGGCTGCAGTTCCAACGGCTGGACAGCGTGGAAGACTAAGGCTGGAAGAACCCTCGCCCAAGAAAAGCGGAAGCCAGAAGAGCCGATTTTTGAGCCTCTGCTCAAGCCCACCGTACCGGAGGTATTTATACTCTCTGGACCACACTGCGACGGGCGAGGAACGATGGTGGAGGGCGGCTTTACTGTCTTCGCGGACTCCAAATGCCGCAAGGAGATTGTTCCTTCGGCTGGGAAGTGGCTTTCAGGTTTGCGACAGGAGCTATTGGGCAGCGGTGTAATTGCCCCGGATGGCGATCACCAGCTGGTTTTCAAGGCGGATCACACGTTCAAGACGCCCAGTGCTGCGGCGGTCACATTGCTGGGTCGCAGCTCCAACGGCTGGAAAGAATGGAAGACTAGGGCTGGAATAACGCTCGCCCAGGAAAAGCGAAAGCCGGAGGCGCGTGTTGAGTAGGAAGTGGAGTGCCTTCCCCGAGACGGGAAGGTGTTCAAAACTTCAGGGGCTGTATTTGTGCCCGACCCCTGCGACGGCCGTCCCCGGTCTGGTGAAGTCGGCGCATAAAAAAAGCAGGTAAATTCCTCGGGGCCACCGTGGCAGCCCCTCGGCCGAGCCTGCAAATAAAGGATCGACTATTAGCGGCTGAAAGCCAATCGCTTTTGCAGAAAACTGGATATCGGGCGTGGTAATATTTCCACTCCACACGGCCGCGCGGAGACTTCACATAGCCGCCGGCTTGGCCGGCGGTGGAACGCACCATAAGAGCATCTCGGACAGGCTCTCGGCGCGCCGGGACCACACGCTGCGATTTGCCCTTGATTTGGCGTTATTTCGGCCCTGGTACGGAAAAATTGCCACGCCCGTCCGGCAGTAGCAGGCAGGCTCTTAAGGATCATCGTCCGAGTAAATCCATGAACTGTTCAACGGAAAGTCCAGCGTCGGCAATGATGCGGCGGAGCGTGCCAGTACGGACCTGCTTGTGGTCAGGAATGACGGCGCGGGCATAAGGCTCATCACGGCGTAGGATCATGTGGCTGCCGGTCTGGCGGCGGAACTCGAAGCCGGCGCGCTCAAGCGCGGCGCGAACATCACGACCAGAAAGATCGGTGGGGAGTTTGGCCACGCAGGATTTTCCTTTTACTTACGCAGCGTCAACTTCAATAAATTCCTTGCCGCTCTCGACGGGCACCGGATCGCCGGCCTCGCGGCAATCCTCCACATAAAGTTCAACGGCTTCGCGGATATTGCGCAGGGCCTCGGCGCGGTTGTCGCCTTGACTGACACAACCGGGTAACGCCGGCGCACTGGCCACATAGCCGCCGTCAGGCTCCTGTTCCAAAATCACTGTGTAACGCATTGCTATGCTCCTTCGATAGATCAATTGTAACGTATTGCCGCAGATTAAAAAAGCCCTTTTTTAACACCCTTTTTTAACGCGAATGTGTTCTTTTCGCCGGGAAGCATGTTCCAGCGATTGGGAACACGAGAATACGCGGCCTCACCGTAAATCTGTGTCAATCGGTGTCAATCTGTGTCCATCGGTGTAATCGGTGGAACATGCGTCCCGCGGAACCTGGAATCTGGAACTTGGAACCTGGAGTATTGAATCTGGAATAATGTTAGCCGGCAGATTTATCTGCCGAGCAAACCAAAAACGCCGCGCAGCGCTTCCAAATAATTCTAACTACTAACTCCCAAATCCTAACCCCTTCCCGGCTGCCAGCCATATTCTCCCAGCAGCGGCACAAAGCGGCATTCCAAAATATCCGTGGATCGAATTTCCTGCCCGCAACGCTCAAATTGCTTAAGCATTTGTAGCTTCTGCTTTCCTATCGGAATTATTAATCTGCCTCCATCGGCCAGTTGTGCAAGCAGCGGTTGGGGAACCGCCGCTGCGCCGGCCGTTACCAGAATGCCGTCATAAGGAGCATGCTCCTCCCAGCCCATGGAGCCATCGCCGATGCAATAACTAACATCATTTATACCCAGTCGCGGCAATCGCTCCTGTGCGGCAATGGATAATTCGCGAACACATTCCACGGTAAATACCTGCGCATACAGCATGGCAAGTAATGCCGTCTGATATCCTGTCCCCGTTCCGATTTCCAATATCCGCTGCTGCGGGCGTGCGCCCAGCGCCGCAGTCATAACCGCCACGATCAGCGGCTGGCTGATGGTTTGACCATGATCGGACGGCATCGCATGATCGTCGTAGGCCGCCAGACGCTCGTGGCTGTGGGTGAAAAAGTGCCGCGGTAGTCGTGCCATGGCTCGGATCAACCGCGGCTGGCGGATTCCGCGTGCGAGAATCTGTTGGCGTACCATATCATGACGCCGCCGGCAGTCTTCCGGTGAGTCGAACCACACCGCGCCCTGCCCGTCAGGCCCGGCTACCGTAGCGGAGTGAGGTGTAAAGTAATCCATAACCATCTCCACATGCTATTATAATCATTATGATGAACCAACCCGATACGCAAACACTTATTCAGTGGGACCGCCAATATCTCTGGCACCCGTTTACACCCATGAAAGCCTGGATGGAAAAATCCGATCCTCCGATTATTGAACGCGGGCAGGATGAATTTCTCTTTGATACACAGGGGCGCCGATATATTGATGGCGTGTCATCATTATGGTGCAATGTGCATGGACATCATGTTCCGGAACTTGATCAGGCAGTTCGGCAGCAGCTTGATAAAATCGCCCATACCACGCTGCTGGGGTTATGTAATGTACCCAGCATTCTGCTGGCTAAACGGCTGGCGGAAATTGCCCCGGTGGGATTGTCGCGCGTGTTTTACTCCGACAATGGCAGCACTGCGGTGGAAGTGGCCTGCAAGATGGCCTATCAATACTGGGTGAACCAGGGGCAAAGGGAAAAAAGTCGTTTTATCTCCCTGCGGGACGCGTACCATGGTGATACCTTGGGCGCGGTCGCTCTCGGAGGCATTCCGGCGTTTCATCAGGTCTATGAGCCGCTGTGTTTTCCCGTAGACCGCATTGCCCCGCCTCTGTTGCGCCCCTTTGCCGGCACCAACGCAGCCATTGCGCCACCGCATGAGGCTGCCCCGTACGCGGGAAATATTCATTGGCAGGCGGATATCGAAAAACTTTTCACCCAGCATCCCGGACAATACGCCGCCATTGTGCTTGAGCCGCTGGTACAGGGGGCGGGGGGAATGCTGACGCATCCGCCTGGTACACTCAAGGCATTGCGGCAAATAGCGGATAAACATGACGTGCTGTTAATTTGTGATGAAGTGATGACCGGTTTCGGCCGCACGGGCAAGATGTTTGCCTGCGATCATGAACGCATCACACCCGATTTGCTGTGTGTTTCCAAAGGTCTCACCGCGGGATATATGCCGCTGGGGGCCACATTGACCACGGATAAAATCTTTGATGCGTTTTACGCCGACCCGCGGGAGGGTAAAACATTTTTTCATGGCCATACGTTTACAGGCCATCCGCTGGCCTGCGCGGTGGCCTTGGCCTCCCTGGATTTGATGCAATCCGCCCATACGCTGGATCATGCGCAGGAGATCGCCGCCGTCATGGCTGAAGGCTTGGCCCCACTACGTGACCATCCGAATGTGGGGGACGTCCGGCAGGTTGGCCTGGTG
>DAHXLH010000148.1:0-4223 GCA_027366115.1 Phycisphaerales bacterium | reverse complement strand
GGGCGGGTTTTGCGTGATATCAGAATAATGCCTGCCGCAGCCATGGCGGCCACCGGTCGGCTGATGTGAAGAACCGAACCCGCCAGCATAACGGCCAAGAGAATTCCCATGACGACCAGTGCCTTTATGATTAAATTCCATTGCATCTCGGGCCGTTGATGGTGTTCATGGGCGGATTCAGAAGCGGCGGGCGGTTCAATATCATCGAAAAGTTGGGTACGATAAATAACGGCAATGGCGAAGAAATTCAGAACCAGACACAGTAATATCAGCGGTAGGACGGTGATAAAGTAAGCAGCGAAATGAAGATGGGCGGATTCGCCAATCAGCATGTTCTGCGGATTTCCGATCAGCGTGCACGCCGAGCCGATGTTGGATGCCGTGGCCAACGCCATCAGATAGGGCACTGGATCGCGCCGGGCACGTTGCAGGGCCAGACACAGCACGGGCGTAAAGATCAGACAGATCACATCATTGGCAAACAGCGCTGACAACAGGGCGGAAAACCCAATTAACCCCGCCAGCAGTCGCCAGGGTTTATGGGCTGCGGCGACAATGCGCCGCACCACGGCGTCATAAAAACCAGCCAGGCGCAGTTGCGCGGAAATGATCATCATGCTGATCAGCAGTATCAACGTGGGAAAATCCACACCAGCCATCGCCCCATGCAGGCTCATACGATGGAACAGCAACACGGCCACAGCGCCCAAAATAGCGATGCTGGAGCGATCCAGACGGGTAAAGGGAATATCGCCCAGTGCCAGGCCAAAATAAGTTAAGGCGAAAATCAGCACATCCGGCCAAGGAACGCTGGAGACGGCCACGGCAGCTTGACTGATCGCGGCGGCCATCACTTCGTGGCCCCGTTGCCGGCTTTATTGCCGCCGCCAAACAAATGGCCAAGGGAATTTACAGCACCTGTAACCGCCCCGCCGGCACCATGAATCAGTGTGCCGGCACCCGATCCGATGAAGGTTATGGCTGTCCCCAACGTGGTGCGAACCGAAGCTGGGATGGCCGGATTATTCGCCAGACTCTTGGCAACCTGCACCAAAATCTGTTCCATCAGGCCGGCCAGGCGCAACGGCCGGCCATTCGGATTGGTCGGTTGGTTAAGCAGCATCTGAGGAATTGTGATGACAATGGGGACGCCCTTTTGTCCCGGCAGCAGGGAGGTGTCCAGGCGTACGACGGTATTAAGCAGCACGACCTGGGTAATGGCCAGAGCTTTCCCACCGGAGCCTTTGGTCGCAGTGGCTGTTCCCGCCGAGCTCTGCTGATTATTCAAATGGTTTATTTCCGCCATGAGATTGTTGGACAATCCGTTCTGATCCATGGAGATATGCAAGCCTGAGATTTTGATTAGCTTAATTACCACGGTGTTTGTCAGCAGGCTGTGCAGGCTGACTTGTGCGTTGCAGGATTGCATGGTCAGCAGGTGCGGATCGGGATATCCCTTGAGGTTATCGACAGTCAGGCCTTGCAGGGCCAGGGTGCCGCCAAGAAGGCTCAAATTTGCCGCCGCCAGAGTGGTTTGAGTTCCCAGGGCCGCCGTCGCCCGGCTTTGGATTTGGCTGCGAAGAATGCCGTCAATGGAAAACCAGACGGCCACAACCAGCACCAGTATCAGGAGGATAACATAGACCACAACTTTTCGTAATTTTTTATGCATGGATGGAAACTCCCGTAAAAATATTGATATGTCCTGTCACCCATCGGATGGCGGCACATCGGGCCGGGAATCCAACGGTTTAAATTCCAGCGCCACGGAATTAAGGCAAAAACGTTTTCCGGTCGGGGCCGGGCCGTCGTCAAATACGTGGCCGAGATGGCTGCCGCAGCGGCGGCATCGGATTTCGGTGCGAATCATGCCGTAGCTTTCGTCGACAATATTGTGCACGTGGTCGGGATCAAACGGCTCATAAAAACTCGGCCAGCCGGTATGCGATTCAAACTTCGCCTGCGACTTAAACAGCGGCAAAGCACAGAGTCGGCAAACATACACCCCATCCCCCTTATTGTGCAGCAACCCTCCGCAGAATGGCGGTTCCGTGCCATGATCCAGCATGATGCGGCGTTCTTCGGGCGTTAATTTTTCAGCCAATTCATTGATCCGGCTTTCGGTCAGCGTGCTGATGTCATGACCGGAACTTGAAAGCAGCGGGCGGCCGGAATCTTTGGATGTCGATGTCATAGCAATCTCATTTCCGTGTTATTTGGGCCGACTGAAAACCACATTAATTTCTTTGACCACGCTGCCGTCGAGTTCCCGCAGCGGCGCGGTAATGGAGGGTGAAACGCGTACAACAAACTGCTGCGTAGAGGTGTTATACAATACCGCACCGGCCATCCCACCATGCACAGCTACCGCAGGTTTGTACGCGGCGAAACCGTGCAGCGTTACAACATCCTCCCCAGGCGCAAAGGCGACAGATGCCATCAAAGCACCAGGCAGATTGGCCAGGGCGGGAATTCTTTCCCGGCCGACACCGACAAATTTTCCGCGTTGTCCCATGAACGCAATGCCCGCGGCTCCCGGTGAAGCACATACATAATACGATGCGGCATTAGTCCCTAACGCACCGGTAAATTGACGGCCTGCGGGAACCAGCGTTGAAGCACCGGTAAAATAATTATATACATACATAGCTCCGTGCAGGCCAATATCACGCGCGGAGAACTTGACGGATTTTTTATCCCGCGGTTTGGGGGCAAACGCAAACACATACGCGGTTTTCACGCCATCCTGATTGGTATACGTGCGGGCAATGACGGGCGCGGCGATATGCAAGGCCCCATCGAGATAGGCGGAATCAATGGGCACAATGGGCACGTCCGGCTTAATGATCACGCCATCACTGCGGCAGGTCCGCATCAGATTGGTGCGGTTTTCCCGGTTGATTGGATCACCAAACCCTACCACGCCCGCGGAAAGATTCTGCAACAATACATTGTCGGTCCTCCAGGACATGCACACATCATCCCAAGGCCACAGGCCCAGCGCCCCGGCCAAGCGCGAGGTAAATAAGCAGGCGTAAAATCTTGGGCGGATGAATATGTCGGCGCTGACCCGTGTCGCTACGACATTATTTAATTCCGATGATTCCAGCAATTCACATGGTAGGGGCATACAGTACATGACCGACACGCCATGCGCCGCCATTCCGGCGGCCATGCCATGATAAAAATCATGTCCTGCGGTTAAGTCCGAGAAAAAATGTGAATTTCTGGCGATGATACTTTGCCAATCCTGCAAATAGGTTTCCACACCATTGTCATGCAGATAACGTGCGATGTGATTCCAATAGCGCGCATCCACCGGCGCGATGCCGCTGATTTTATACTGCTTATGATAGGGACTTTTTCTGCTGATCCAGCGCCCATGCACCACCAGCGGCAAACCCACCTGTTGATCAAATGCTTCCAGGCCTTTGGGAAATAAATGCCGACTGGCCGTGTAATGCGTGATCCCGCCGAATTTGTCCCAGTCCTGGTGCTGATATTTCGGCAGCATTGAGCGGGCTTTTTTACCCAGATAATTGGTGGAATCTTTGCGATACCACCAACTGTCCAATTCGAGATAATGAATGGGAATATTCCGCGCCTGCAAATGCCGCGTTTCCGCCAACACGGTGCCGGCATAACCCAGTTTGCGATTGAAATGGTAGTAATAGGTAGCGCCGTTATCCGTCCAGTATCCGAGATACCGCAGCACCGGAGCGGACTGATTTCCGGGCCGCGTTTTGCCGCCGAGTGTTGTCAACGCCGGTCCCCACACGTCGTACGCATGATTAATTCCATGCGTCATGACCATAATGCTGCGAATCTGAAATTTTGCCGGTACAGTGGCCACCTGCCGGTTCAGGCGTACCAGTGTATGGGTTACGCCGTTGCCGCGCATGGTCATGATGATGAAGTGTCGGGCGGGAGAAATAATTGCGGCATTGTAGTGACGGTCAAAAAGCAGCCACGGCGTGCCGGACTGTCCCGCGGAAAACTGCGGTGGCGCGAAGGAATTATTACGATAACTGAGAATGTGCAGACCATGGGGTTCAGAAGCGAAATCCGGAAATTGAATGTGGCAATGCGACGTGGCCTGCTGAAAGGTAACAATAAACTGCGCCACCGGACAAGCGGTATAAGTGCGAATGGCACCGGAAACCAGTTTACCTTTATAAAGCCAGTCAAAACTCACCTGTTTATACGTTCCCAGGCGGTCCTTG
>DAHXLH010000129.1:0-7311 GCA_027366115.1 Phycisphaerales bacterium | reverse complement strand
CCGTTTGTCAACACTGTCAAATGCACTCAATCCGTCAGGTGAAGCGCAACGTGTGCGGGTGACACACCCATTTCATCCGCTGCATGGGCGGGAATTCATCGTTGTTACAATCCGGAACAACTGGGGCGAGGACCGGGTCTACTACCACGATGAGGGAGGACATCTCCAGGCCATTCCCGCGGCTTGGACTGACGCCATGGCGGCGGACCCCACCGTGGTGATCTCCGCCGGGCGAGCGCCGTTTCGGCTCCAGGATCTTGCGGAATTGGCACGACTGGTGGAGCGGATTCGGAAGGGAGGGCACGATGGTTCATGATCATGGCTTGGCCGTGCGCCAAGGAAATTACGCCGAAAGTGTAAAGAATATTACGCCTTTTTGTCTGGCGGAGTTCCGGCGTGTGATGCCGCATATCTTGGAATTATGTCTAATTCATTTGACCGATAGTAGGTGTATGTGTTGCTTGCGCCTTGATTTCGTCCTAAATGTGTATATAATTTACTTTACATATATTTCGTTGTCGCAAGGAGACGCTCATGGAAGACGACCGCTCAAGCAAGGAACGAATATTAAGGGAGAACGGAACACGCAATCCGCGCCCCGAACGCGTGCGCGACCCGTTGTTCCAAGAGCGGGAATTTTTCGATGCCCGCGATCTGGTGCAAGTCAAATACGAGATGCTTCGCCGGGTGCGTGTCGAGAACTGGCCGGTCAGCCGGACCGTGCGGGCCTTCGGCTTCTCACGGGTGGCGTTCTATCAAACGCAGACGGTTTTCCATCAGGAGGGGCTGCCGGGACTGGTGCCAAAGCGGCGCGGCCCCAAACAAGCTCACAAAATGACTGCGGTCGTGATGGATATGATCGACCGACAGCGGGCCGTCGATTCAAGCCTGCGGGCGCTGGAATTGGCCGCCATGATTCGCAAGCGGCTGGGATTATCAATTCATCCACGAAGCATCGAACGGGCGCTGGCACGGCGGGAAAAAAAGGGGCGGTAGATTTTGTCGCACCCGAATCCACGGAGTCCACCCAAACCTGGACCGAGCGTTACGAAGACCTGCGCCGTGCCGCCCGGCGGGATTCCGGCGGTCAGGGCGGTTCGTGGGGGCTGGCGATGTTCCTGCGTTGCGGGCTGGCGGCTTGGATGGGTGCATGGCCGAAACCGACGCGCGCTATTCTATCCGACACACCGCCGGCGGTTGGCTCTTTGTCGAACGTTCCATTGGCCGCATCCGGACGTGGGCCATTGGTGCGTGTTCTGGCGTCCATGATTCTTACACGCATACAGGAGTCTTATGTATGACCAGTCTTGAGCATGATCCACATCAGAAAGTGCGGGCCGAGCATCTTCGGCGGGACGCCTATCTTTACATCCGCCAATCCACTCTGCAGCAGGTATTACACAATACCGAAAGTACGCAGCGGCAATATGCCCTGCGGCAGCGTGCCGTGGCTTTGGGCTGGCCGGTGGAACGGGTGGTGGTGATCGATAATGACTTGGGGCAATCCGGCGCATCCTCGGCGGATCGGGAAGGCTTCCAGAAGTTGGTGGCCGAAGTGGGAATGGGCCGGGCCGGCATTGTCCTGGGGTTGGAGGTCTCGCGGCTGGCCCGCAACTGCAGCGATTGGCATCGTCTGCTGGAGATATGCTCTTTGTCCGGGACGCTGATCTTGGACGAGGATGGCCTGTACGATCCCGATGACTTCAACGACCGATTGCTGTTGGGCCTCAAGGGCGCGATGAGTGAAGCCGAACTCCATGTGCTCCGGGCGCGTCTTACGGGCGGCATTCGCAGCAAAGCCCGACGTGGAGAATTACGGATGCGCCTGCCGATAGGTTTGGAATATGACATTCAAGGTCGCGTGGTTCTCGATCCGGATCGTCAGGTTCAACAGGCGCTCCGTAACTTCTTCGAGGCCTACCAGAGGGAAGGTTCAGCGTGGGGGGCCGTCAAATATTTTAATAAAAACGGCCTGTGCTTCCCCCGGCGTTTGGGCGGGGCGAACAAAGGGCAATTGGCATGGGGGCCCTTGGGCCACACCCGGGCGCTGCAAATGTTGCGCAATCCGCGTTACACGGGTGCCTTTGTCTTCGGTCGCAGCAAGATGTGTCAATCTTTCAATGGGCGTAAGTCGCAGAAACAACAGGCGCAGGAAGACTGGCACACCCTGATCCCCGACGCACACGCCGGTTATATCAGTTGGCAACAATACCAGGATAATTTGCGTAGTCTGCGGGCTTGCGCCCAGGCCCATGGGCAGGACCGCCGAAAAAGTCCGCCCGGACAAGGGCCGGCGCTGCTGCAGGGACTGGTAATCTGCGGCGTCTGTGGCCGCCGGATGACGGTTCGCTATCACCAGCGGCATGGGGGGATGGTCGGCGATTATGTGTGTCAAAAGGAGATTGTCGAACATGCGCGGGATCCATGCCAGCATATGCCCGGTGCCGGAATTGACGCGGCCATCGGCGCGCTGCTGTTGGAGATGATGGGGCCCGTGAGTCTGGAATTGGCCTTTGCCGTACAGGTTGAACTGCAAACCCGGATGGAGCAGGCCGACCAACTGCGCCGCCAGCAGGTGGAACGTGCTCAATATGAAGCTGATCTGGCGCGGAATCGTTATATGCAGGTCGATCCGCGCAATCGGCTCGTGGCCGATACTCTGGAGGCCGATTGGAATGTCAGCCTGCGGATACTATCACAGGCTCAGGAACATTACCGGGAACAGCGGAAGACAGATGGAAACACGCTGGATGAAACTTCGCGTCAGCAGGTGCTGGCCCTATCGCAGGATTTGCCCCGGCTTTGGCGCGATACTCACACTTCCGATCAAGATCGCAAGCGTATGGTACGTCTCCTGATTGAGGACGTTACCTTGACCAGAGCCGACGGTCTCAAAGTTCAGATACGCTTCCGCGGAGGCGCTACAAAGGTGTTGACCGTGCCTCGACCTCTGACGGTCGGGGAACAGCGCAAAACCCCCGCCACGGTCGTGTCGAACATCGATAGTCTGCTGGATACATATCGCGAAGAACAAGTCGCCGAGGAACTCAACCACCGCGGCTTTCATTCCGGCACCGGCCAGCCGTTTACCGCCCGTCTGGTACGAACCATTTGTCGCGTGTATCATCTCCGCAGTCGTTTTGATCGCCTGCGGGCCACGGGGTTGTTAACAATATGCGAAGTGGCGGCCCAACGGCACGTCACGCGCGGCACCGTGGCGGTGTGGCTGCGTAAAGGACTCCTTACCGCCCATCGCTACAATGCCAGAAATGGGTGTCTGTACGAATGCCCCGGCCCCGATGGACCGATCAGCCAAAAAGGACGTAAGCGAATGGATAAATCTGGGCAGTGCCAAGTGGCACCAGAACACAATTGTACCAATGAGGTGTAACATGAAGCGCAGTCGTTCAAAAACGGACTTCGCACCCGCGTGTGGACATGACGGATACGCTGCCGCCGCACTGCCCGCCCAAACTGCTTCCGGAACTGGCCGCCGTTGTCCGTGATGATGAACTCTGGCTTGCCATGCCGCACGGCGGCGCTCTTCACAAGCGCGGCCAGGTTCTTGGCGCAGGGTGTTTTGGCGTAGACTTTCAAAGCCAGAATCTTGCGCGAAAACCCATCCAGAGTCGCTGCGATGAAAAACGTGAACCACAGGACGCGGAATTGCGTCAAATCCATGCGCCACACCTGATTGGGCTTCTTCGGCTTCAGCAGGTCGTGCGGCTGCACTCCGACCGGTTCCTCCATGGCCGGTCTGGCTTTTCGCGCCGGCTTTTTTTGCTCCGGTTCCCGCAGCATTCGTTGTACACTCGACCGGCTGATGGCGATTCCCGCGCGCAGCAGATGCCGGGCCGTGGTGCGCGTGCCAAATTCCGGTTCCGGGCAGAGGCGGCGAAGTTCGTGGGCTGCCCAACGAACGGCGTCATCCATACGATTCCAAACAATAGCTCCGGCCAGGAGATTTGGCCTGCCGTTGCCCTCGACAGCATTGATCCAGGCCCGCACGGTGTTCTCGTGAATCACAAAACGCTGGGCGACGGTCTTGGTGTTCCAGTCTCGCAGTCGCATCAGATGCAGGATTGCCAGACGTTGGGCAGGGCGGTAATCGGGTCTTTTCTGTGGCGGCATATTCTCCCGCCCGGCACGGAGAATATCCAATTCTCGCCGCAGCAGTTCGGATTCCGTAACTTCATGGTCCCGCTGGATCATCAATCGCAATATCGGCGAAGCAGCGGAAGCCAACCGTGTGCGGGCCAGTTGCATGGCCTGCCCCAACGTACTGGCCATGGCATCAGCAATACACAGAACGGCAGCGGGGGAGAATTTCACCATTCCGATTCTCCATGGTCAAATTGAGTCTGCACGGAAAGCGGCAGCACCACCAGCGACGCGCATCTCAACACGAGCGGTTTCATCGACGCCTTGGTCGCGTTGGCGGGCCATCACGTTCCGCCGCTGACTTTGGCCTTCTCGCGTTCCGCTATAATTTGCATAATTCCGGAGGCGGGGCGACCGGAATTGATTAGCTGCGCCATGATCTCCATGTGTGGCCGGATGTGATTGAGAAAATGCTTGTAGCCCGCGCACAGGTAATTCAACCCCGGTTCGCCGTCCGGTGTTACGGCAAAGCGGTTTTTGGGGCATTCACCGTTGCAGGCGAAACGCACTTCGCAGCGCCGGCAATAAGCGGGGAGAGAGTTTTGTTTGTCGAGGCCGAATTTCTTCTGGACGGGAGACTCGACCATTTCACGGATGGTCTGCTGGTGAATATTGCCCAGGCGGTATTCCGGAAAAACATAATGGTCGCAGGCATAGAGATCGCCATTGTGTTCCAGGGCCATAGCGCCGCCGCAGGTTTCGGCAAAAATGCACAAGCCCGCACCACGCCCGGCCCATATTCCCAGTTGCACATCAAAGGTTTGAACAAATATTTTGCCGACATCCCGTCGGACCCATTGGTCGAACATGTCGGTTAAAAACAGCCCGAATTGTAAAGGCTCGACCGACCACGGGGCAACTTTGAGTTCGGGCGACAATACTTTCAGCATCGGCGGATTGGCCAGTTCCGTTTCCTCGCTTTTGGTAAATCGCTCCACAACGGGAATAAACTGCATGTAGCCGCTGCCATGTTCACGCAGGAATTCATAAACATCAAGAGCATGATAGGCCGATTCCCGGTGTACCACGGTAAGGGTGTTGAAATCCACACCGTGGTCTTTGAGTAATTTCAGACCATGCATGACCAGATCAAAACTCGGCTTGCCTCCACGGGTGACGCGATAGCGATCATGCAATTCGCGTGGCCCGTCGATCGACAAGCCGAGCAGGAAGTGATGTTCCTTGAAGAACTTGCACCAGTTTGAATTCAACAGTGTGCCATTGGTTTGTAGGACGTTTTCGACGCGCTTTTCCGGTGGGCAGAATCGCTTTTGAAGTTCTACCACCCGGCGGAAAAACTCTATTCCCATCAGCGTGGGTTCACCACCCTGCCAGGCGAAAGAAATTACGTCATTGGGTTGCGATTGGATGTACTGCCTTACAAAAGATTCCAGCGTGGCGTCACTGATCCGAAAATCGGCGGCCTTCCGGTGGCTTGGGAAGAGCTTCTCCTTTTCAAGGTAGTAGCAGTAACTGCAATCCAAATTGCAGATCGGCCCGATGGGCTTGGTCATGATATGAAAGGGCATTTTTGTTGTTGGCTGACTGTTCATACCTAATAGCCCTGGTTCGTACCCGTCTAAATAGACCGGGCGAGGAGAACGACGTTTCTATCGCATTCCCAAAAGCATAACAAGTCGGCACGTTGTCGCGGCAGATTTCAGGCAACCCGCTTTTTTCGCTTACGTCGCAATAAGCTCATGCCTGCGATGTCACTCCAACGCCAGTCAAAAGGCGCACCGTATCGGGCACGAATCACACAATCGTCCGAATTCTATTCCCGGTCGCGCAGTTGCTGTTCAAGTTTTACTACATTTCCCAGCGAAATTAAATGGGCATGGATCAACCCCAGAAAACCGGAGCGATAGAGTTCGGTGATTTGTTCATTGGAAAGGGCATTGAGTTTACCGTCATCGACGGCATAGAAGCCGCGCAGGGCCAAGGGCTGATTCTTCGTATCACGCGCCCGAATCTCTCTTCCTACCAGCAAATTCAATTCATTGAGTTTCCCGGTGAGGGCCTGAGTCTGCCGGATGTTGCCCTGATACTGGCCCAAGAAGGCCAATACATTTTTAAGAAGCGGTGTTTCTGCGCCAGCTTCATCGAATAACGGATCGCCGTCCGGGGCTTCCCAGCCGGAAAATGCCGTATCAATGCAGACGCTGAAATCCTGTCCGTTGTTGCGTTCCGCCAGAACAAACGGGTAGCGGCGAATAAACGCTGGAATGTAACTGTTGACCCATTTGCCAGTAATATCCACAAAGAGATTTTCATTGTTGCGTAATCCCAGCACGACTACAGGCATAAGCCGATCCATGGATGGGCCGGCAAAGACGATGGGATACTCGGTGGCGGCACGGGCGAATTCCAAAGCGGTAACGGGTACAGAATTGGTCTCCCGTGCGAACTCAAAGTTGGCGTCGCGCAATTTAATTTTGGCGTTGCGATGCGCGGCACGATCCAGCAGTACCGGTTTCTGATAAAACAATACCGTGTTGGTTCCGTCGGTCATAAAAGCCTCCGTGAAAAAAAGAAACAACTCTTCAAAACCCCGCTTGTGATGATGGATCAAGCGGGCGACAAAGTAATAATAATCTGACATCTCCTACCACGCAACAAAAATTCCGCCAGAATTTCAATATGACTTTTGTTGAAGGTTTAACCGGCAAGCGTCCTTTCTATCGGGCGTTAAATTCCAATCTTGGAACGACCCTTCTACTGGCCTCATATTATGTGGCGCGAACATGTGTTGGCGTAGCGCCAAAATGTGGTGCCATCTATTCATGTTTAACGCAAATCACACCCTTGCATAACCGGGAAAAAGGAAATCGCCGTGGTCCCGGTCCGAAGTCCACTACAAAAAGCCACCGCTGCGCTTGCCATGCTCCGGCTTCACTGCGCGTTGCTGCATTCCAGGCGTGCGCGTGGCATGTCTTTTTTCCGTTTCCTCGGACATCCCCGGCTCAAACAGAGGGCTTTTGATTCTTTTTTCACCTCGCGGCCTCGCAGTCTGGCGTAGGCCGGAGGTGAAAAAAAATGCGGCGGCGATGGGCCGACGCGCCTTTAGGCTCTCTACGTTTTGGCTCCTATTTTATGGAGGTGTTGTATGGGTTCCTTCAGCAAGGTGGTTCTCTTGGGCAATCTGACCCG
>DAHXLH010000022.1:0-3734 GCA_027366115.1 Phycisphaerales bacterium | reverse complement strand
TGCTGACTTTTATCCGCCGGGCGGCGGAAGGAAAGCATGGGCGCTACCGTGAATCGCTGCGCGGCAAAACGCCTTTTACCAGTACGTAAATACCCCGCAAATGGCCGCCGAATGTTGCAATCACAGGCCAGGCGTGGCCGTCCCGCCAACTTTGGGCTTCCTTCTTACACCTGGGCCACTATCGTAAAAAGCTCCAATTCCGGTTACCGCAGCCGCGTTTCCGGCAGCAAAGGCCTTGCGAAACCAAGCCAGTGCCGCACGGAGGTTCTGCGGGACGCCCCACCCCTTGGCGTATAGCTCGCCCACCGCGAACCCTGCTTCGCTGTTGCCGGCGGCGGCGAGGTGCAGCATTACAACACCGTGCGGCTCCACAACGCCATTGCCTATCTGACGCCCAGCGACAAACTCGCGGGCCGCGAGCAACAGATCTTCGACCAACGCAAGGCGTGGCTCGCACTGGCCCGCCACCGGCGACGCGAGGCAAGGCGGAACCGCTCGCCGGAACCCGTGCACACGCATCGGCCCAGTCACGATTGCATGGAACCGCTTTTATGCGCATAATCACACAAGCCAGTAAAATGGACGCGAGCTACGAAGGCATCCGCCTCGCCAGGCATAGCTGGCTGGATGGATGGATGGCGAATCAGCGCCCCGGAAGTTGTCGACGGCAGGACGCCGACGACAACTTCCCACATTCCGGGCCTCTTTCTCATGCCTCGTAGGATGCAACCGCCCGAACCCCAAGGTCCGTTAGGCACTCGGGCTAATTCTCCCGTTCAGCCTGAACCAATAAGGGCATACGACATGGTGTGTGTTTATTTGCTGGATTTATTTCTGAATGGAGATTAGCAGGCAAACACGGAATAATATTACAGGGGGAACTGTTCATGCGATCATTTTTAATCCCGATTTTCGTGATATTGTGTTCCACCGCTTCCGCCACCGCCGGAGATTTTCTTGCATATGTCCAGGTTCGTAATGCGCCGGCTTTAATCGTTAGCGACAGCATATTGGCACAATGGCAGTGGGATCAGGAAAAGACAGTTGTATTTGTCGACATGAGACCGGACCCGGTTGGCTCCCATGTGTATAGCCGCTTTATGGTTCGTGCAGATTCCATTTCTGTGACACATCTGCCCGGAGGAAATAACTTCCTGATCGCCGCTGAACGGTACGATCCTCCAAAGAATACAATGCCCACCACCATTTACGAAGTTCATCTCTTCCCGAAAGATGCCAGGCTTGGTGTGAGGATTGTCCACACAATCCAATTCCCATGGCAATTTATAGACGATACGAAAGGACATGTATGTCGAGGAATTCAAACTGGTCCAGACGGAACGGTATGGGAAATGCGGCGGGGTCCGTACGCGAAACAACACATCAAATATATAGACGTGGCGGCAATTGATTGGGCGAAGCAAAAAGTGTTGGGACGTTGTCGCCTTTATCCCAAAGATATTGGCATGGCAGGTATGCCCGAACCCCTGGATCACGCTGTTATTTTCTTTACCTATCCGAATTTCAAGCAGACCACAAAAAATGGCATGACGACCACTTATTTTGGGAAGCTCCGCACTCTCCTAATAATGGAAAATGGACATAAGCACGTTCTCAGGTTGGCTCCGAAATTGCCGGATAAGCCTTTCCGTTGTGTAACAGTTGGAGATAAGACCACTGGAATTACGGATGATGGCAAAGAATTTGTCTCGTTCTCCATTAATTCGCAAGGAAAGCTATTAAACGCAAATTCGCATAAAATACCATTGAAGACGGTCTATCCCAAATATATTGCCAAACCTAAATCGCAGTGGGCACCGCGCGTTTATGTTGAGGGCTACATCAGGGTGAGCGCACATGAATCGGTTGCGTTGGTGCGATATGGAAGCCAGGCGCAAAAACTCATCTATTTCAATGCCGCCAATGGTTCAATTATTCGCGTACAAGCGGTTAAAACTTCAATACAATGGATATGGGCATGGCATGGACACTTATTTCTGATTAACGAAACGGGCAGCATTATCCCATGGAGTGCCAAGGGCCAAACAGACGCTGCCTTCGGCAATTGGACAGAGATTGCGGGTATCAGCGGACCACAACGTTGATTGGGATCAATATGGCATTTCTGTGCGAACAGGAAAGTTGACAACCGTCATTAATCAATACAATAAACGGCGACGGCCAGATCCAGCTTCCGGTTTCCCAACATGGTTACCGTTCAGCGCAACCACTACACCGTTGCCCAATTTGCCCTCCAGCGCAACGATTTCGATGCGACCCGCACCGCTTTACTTCCTGTCGCTCTGGCAGTCCCGTAGCTCCCTTGAGTAACCCGCGTGCAGCGCCGTGCTGAAAAATGCTGTGATCCCCACTATACCGTTGACCATGATGCAGTAAACCATGTAGTCCGGAACAAAATACGCTACAGCGAGGCTGACGGTATAAAGTGCAAGGCTACATTGCTTGATCAGCGACAGAAGCCTGATTTTGTCTTTGGTATCCACAGTACCCTCAGTGACAGACTTGACTTATGCACGTGATCCAAGCGGTATACTCGAGCCAGCTTAGTATTGCCCAGATTGCCCAACTGGCCACCACACCAACATTGCCTCCGGATCCAGCCCCTTGACCGACGGTTCCGACACCCCAGCCAATTAAAGCACTCAGGTTGACGTCACCCATGCAGGCGTTTATTGATTTATAACCATTAGCCTGCCAATACGCGGTTGATTTTTGTCCGGGCGGGCAGTTCCCGCAGGGGTCCACGGTGTTCGGCGGTACGGGCGTCCCAGGCCCCTGCCAAATATATTGGAAGGAACCTTGCCCCTGTGTGCCGCTCGGATCCATTCCTACCACCGCCCGTCCCCCCACATACTCATACAAATTAATCCCGCCAGAGTAGCCAATCGGATCGCGCTGGACCCATCGGCCGAGAACCGGGTTGTATGTGCGATTGCGCACATAATACAGGTCTGTCTCAGGATCGTATAGGCCTGTCCCGATAACCATAATTACGATACCGTAGTCGGGATAACCGCAGTAAATGATTTCGTTGGCTCCATAATTGGATTGCACCGCCGAGTCGCCCCACCAGTTACCGCCGGAATCCGGCGCGGTGAAGATCAGCGTGTTTCCGTAAGCATCGGTGTCATACGCTTCCACGATGGTGCCACTGGAATCTGTCAACGCCACGGCGCGGTACAGCAAATCCTGCAGCAGGTAATACGCTCCGGCCGGAAGCGATTGCGGGCCAAGCGTGGTAAGCGTAGTCAATTGCACGCATTCGTCTACGTAATTACCCCAAATGTATTGCCGGATCGGTGTATCGGTTGATCCGGATCCGCCGAAGGGATTTCTTTCCTCCATCACCTGGCTTCCCTGCCAGATATAATCGGTGCTGCCATCGGGAATATTGCCGGATAAGCCGCCGTTGGTAATGGTTTTTCTTACCCGGCGATTCGCGGCGTCGTAGGCGCAAGTGCCGATCACCGCACCATCTGATACACGGTTGATCTGAATAAGTCTGTTGAATGCATCATAGGCATAAATCAATGTGCCGTCGTTGGTGAGATTGCCGTTGGATGCTCCGGGCTTGCCATCATACTGGAACACCACCTGCGAGCCGGTGCCGACGGTTCTCTGCGTGATTTCATTGACGTAATTATGATTGCGCTGATCGGTGGTCTGGCTGCCACCCACCGGCGTGAAGCCGGTGGCTCGCCAGTTTCCTAAAC
>DAHXLH010000083.1:0-15802 GCA_027366115.1 Phycisphaerales bacterium | reverse complement strand
CCGGGCGTTGTCGGGAGCAATCTCTGGCGACGGAGCCTCGGTATGGCGAAGGCGTGGGCCGTAACGATAAGTGAACCCAAATCAGCCTCGTTACACAAAATCGGGAGTGGCCAAGCTTTCAGAGTTGACGAAGCCAGCACCGTCGGTGAAGCAGCGGACAAGAGCAGCCGATGGACTCTCCGGGGTCAAAGGGGACGGCACATGTCGAAAGAGACAGATGGGAACTGAGAGGTCCGAACCAGTCGGGGGTCGTGCCCCAGCACGGTGTGGGAATCCATAACCGCAACCGGTGTATTGGTTCGGAAGTCGGATGGGGCCGTAGTAGCGATGAAGCGGGGTAATGCCCGCACAGCCAAGGGCCCCTGTCGGTATCATGCTGGCGGTGATGTCTTTTCATCCGTCGGATCCCACCATGCTGGCAAGCTCTCCGGTATATCACACTCAATCAGTCCCTGTGCAGAACTGGTGCGGCCCGGTGGGCTCCAGTATCGGCTATCTGCTGATGAATAACCTTGGGCCCGGAACCTGGGTTGCCATGGCTATGGCGGCCGCGCTTTTGATGGTCTGGAGCGTGGGCGGAAATCTTACGCAAACCGCCTTTCGCCTTATCGGTGGAATTGTGCTGCTGGTAATTGCCAGCGGTATGGCGAATCTGCTGGGATGGGGCAGAAATCTGCCGGCCGGCCCCGGCGGCATACTGGGGGAAGCCATCGGGCATTTCCTTAAATCACACGTCTCCACGGCTGGGTCAGTCCTGATTTTGCTGGTGGGACTGATAATGGGCCTGCTGCTGGCAGCGGATGAGATTGTCATCGCGCTGCTGATGTGGATGGGGCATACTTGGCAAAAAGTACCGCACGAAAAAATTGCCGACTCCGCCGGCGATGCTGCCTCTGCGGCCGCAACTGGATTACTGGGACTGGGCGGGTCACTGTGGAAGGCTCTGTTCGCGCGCAAGGCCAAAGCCAATGCACGAAAAAAGCCCGAACCCCGTCTGACGATCTCAAAATCCGCCCCGGGCTTAGCGGCCGCCGGCTTACCCACCGTGACCAAAGATGCTGAAAAAACAAAGTCAGCCCAGAACTCTGAAATCAATTCTTCGACAGAGTCCATGTCCAAGGTGGAAGAACCGGAGCCTGCCCCCGTTGTGGTGCGGAGGCCCAAGCCCATTGTGGCAGATATGCTGCTTCCCTTTAAGACGCCACCGGTGCAAAAGCAGGATCTGGGTAATTATCGACTCCCTGGATTGGATCTGCTGGAAGACGCCGAGCCGGCCAATACCGAGGGGCAGGAAGAAGCTGTCCGGCAAAATGCCAAAGTGCTGGAATCCTGCCTGACGAGTTTCAATATTGACGGCAAAGTGGTCGCAATTGATACCGGTCCGGTGGTAACGCTTTATGAATTGGAACTGGCACCGGGAATAAAAAGCTCACAGGTTGGCGCATTGTCTAAAGATATCGCCCGTGCCCTGAAAAGTCCGCCGGTCCGCTGCATCGACAATATCCTGGGCAAATCCACCATGGGCATTGAGGTGCCGAACCTGGACAAGGAAAAAGTCCGCCTCAAGGAACTCATGCAACTGGCACATGAAGACATATCTAAAATGGCGCTTCCCATGTGCCTGGGCAAAGATGCTTCGGGCAACCCGTTGGTGGAGGATCTGGCCAAAATGCCGCACCTGCTGATTGCCGGCACCACGGGGTCAGGAAAATCCGTCTGCATTAATTCCATTATCATGACCCTGCTTTTAACCCAGCGGCCCGATCATGTAAAAATGATTATGGTGGACCCGAAAATGGTGGAAATGCAGGATTATCGGCAGATTCCCCATCTCATGGCACCGATTATTGATGACATGAGCAAGGCGGAAAGTGTCCTGGAATGGGCCACGCAGAAAATGGATGAACGTTACGAAACGCTCTCCGAAGCCGGCGTGCGGCACATCAAACAGTTTAATCAGTTATCGCGTGAACAGATCATTGAGCGCTTTCAACCCAGCAATCCGGAGGAAGAGGCCCGCATTCCTTTCCATCTGCCCTACATTGTGATCATCATTGATGAACTGGCCGATCTGATGATGACCAGCAAGGAAGTGGAAGGGCATATTGTCCGCATTGCGCAAAAAGCCCGGGCGGTGGGCATTCACCTGATTCTTGCCACCCAACGCCCCGAAGCGCAGGTGGTCACAGGTTTGATCAAATCCAACATGCCCGGAAGAATCTGCTTTCAAGTGCGATCTCGTTTGGATTCGCGCATCATGCTGGATCAATCCGGCGGCGAATTGCTTTTGGGGCAAGGGGACATGCTGATGCTCAAGCCCAATGGCGGCGCGCTGCTGCGTGGGCAGGGAGCGTTTGTCGAAGATGCGGAAATTCGAGGCATCTGCGCATTTTTGAAAGACATTGCCCAGCCGGAATTCCATCCGGAGCTTATCCAGATCGGCGCACCGACGGGTTTAGATGAAGCGGAAAAAGACCCACTTTTTGATGAAGCAGTCAAAATTATTATCGAAACGCGCCGCGGCTCGGTAAGCTTGCTGCAACGTCGATTGACCATTGGCTACTCCCGCGCCAGCCGCCTGATTGACCAGATGCGGGCGGCGGGAATTGTCGGTGCGTATAAGGGAAGCCAGGCCAGTGAAGTCCTGATCACCATGGAAGACTGGGAATCCATTAAAGCCTCGCAACCGGCACCAGCCGCCGATGAACCCGCCACCGTACCGGAAACGGACATGGAAGATGAGCCGTGATCCGCGAAGGGGAATGCGGGGGAGCGTTACCAATGGAGCCATAACATGAAATTGGCACGCGGACAACAGCCGAACCAGCCGCGCAGCCTCGGCTACCGCCTGCTCTGGTCGGTGAATACGATCATGGGGGTTGGCCTGTTGTCGTTTTTAATGTTTCTATATCTCCATGAGATACATCAGCGTCTTATAGATCGTTACGAATCGCTTCATGACCAGGCCGCAGTGATTTTGGACGGTGTTGCGGAATTACGCAGCCAAGGATTGCCCGAAATTCAGGAATATGTCAACGCCGCAAGCCGTTTGATGCGAGGGCCCTCGGTTCCGCCAAGCCATTACATCGTGGTGCGGGTGGGTACCGCAGTTCTTGAGAGCGGTATTGCCGGGCCGGCAACCGGGAGGTTTTATGCGGCGGTGCGCCGAGGTGCCCGATCGCCGGCCCACCAGGCATTGGCGGACGCGCAACAGATCATGGTCGCTGATGCGTCACAGGGCGATATTCAGTTGTACATTGGCGAGAGTATTGCGGGCCTAGAAAGCAGAATTCGCGATCAGATTCTGCTTTGGATGGCAGTGATTGCGGCAGTGGGTGTGGCAATAACAGTGGTTGTGAGTATGGTCCTGGTCAGGCTGGTGACACAGCCCCTCCAGCGGCTGGTGGCGGCGGTTGACCGTATTGGCAAAGGAGATTTTGAGGGGGATATTTTGGAGATTAATACTAGTCAAGAGATGGCCGTTCTCTCTTCGGCGATCAATACAATGCGCGTAGCCCTGGCTGACGCTCAACGCGCGGATCACCAGCGCATTGCGAAGGCCCGGCGCATTCAGCAGCACCTGCTGCCGGTTGTTCCAACCGGCAGCGCGCAAATTGCTTGCGAATACAAATCGGCGGCGATGGTTGGCGGAGACTATTTCGATTTTCAGATGCTCTCCGATGGTGCGATGATCGCGTGCGTGGCGGATGTTTCCGGGCATGGGGTTCCGGCGGCAATCGGTGCGGCAATGCTAAAAACGTTATTTATTGCCGCCGTCTCTCGAACCTCGGATCCGGCTGAAGCACTGGCACTGATGAACGCGGGCTTTACCCAGGTGGCCTTGGAGGAGGATTTTGCATCTGTCATTTTGGTGCACTTGGATTCGGCGGGACGAACTCTTCAGTATGCCAGCGCGGGCCATGAGACGTGTTATCTCATGCGGGCACTGGGGCCTGTGGAAGCGCTGCATTCGACGGGTGGCTTGCTGGGGTTGGTTGCCACAGCACAATGGACATCAGGAGTGGTACAGATAAACCGGGGCGACCGGATCATATTAGTCACCGACGGTCTTTCAGAAACCGCCGCGCCGAATGGGATGTTATTTGGTCGCCAGCGTGTGCGTGATGTGCTGGAGGCTAATTTTCAAGAGCCGTTGAAGCTCCTTGCCCGGCGGTTGCTTGATGCGGTCGAGTTGTGGCGTCAGGCCGGAGTGCAGATGGACGATGTGACTATTTTGGCAATAGCGGTGGTCTAATTCTGTGCTGCATTCCGTCCAATTTCTCACAGCGTGGAAAGATTTTTACGTGGCGTTTTTTGGAGTACTCCCTCAGAAAATCCGTGCAATCGGTAAAATCCGCGTTATCCGCTTACAAATACCAGGCGCGGATGAAATGCAGGCCATGCGCCAATGGTTGATCCAACTCGTTTTCCGCTGTCCAAGAACGATGCATTAGATTTTGGTGCAAATCACGACACCGCATGACCATGCCATTTTTGTGATTAAGAAGTCTTTACGTTTTTCCAAGAGTGCAAGCAGACTTTCCACCTTTGGCGGATGATCTTCCGGCCAATTCGGCTGGCGTAGCATGTCATCAATGACATACAGCCCATGTCGATTCAACAGGCCAAGCGTTCCTTGGATAAACCGATTTGACGAGGTGACGAGGCATTGCGGCCATGTAACATGACATACCAATTTGATACCAGTCCTCAAATTCAATGCAGGGATACCCTTGACTGTCTACCGCATTATTCAAAATAATGGCTCACCGCTCATGACGCCAGTGGAAATTAGCTTTTCACTACGGCAGTGAAGTCCGACCACTGTTCGATGCGGAACGCGCGAATGTCGCGCACGGACTTTGGAAACCACGTCCGGGTACGCAGCGCCTGGATAGCGAGAAACAGGTTCGCCATGTTCTCGTCGTCGGTGACGTAAAAGGCTGCCTTGCACGCGGCGAAAGCCGTGCTCACCAAGAACCGCGCCAATCTCGGTGTAGGCCTGTGTCACGCCTTTCGGATGACGCTTTTCGGTCTCCTCCACCACCAGGTCAAAAGCTACCGCATACATTAGTGCGCCTCCGGGTCATCGCACATGTGTGTCCAACGATACTCCGCCTTTTCGCCAGTTTCGATCATTGTGATCTCGATCATCCAGTCTCCGTCATCCTGTTGACGAAGGGCTTGACCGACCTGGTATTTCGGGCCCAATGGACCAAAGCTTTTGATTTTCCCTACTGGGATGGTGGAGGGGGCGACTGCGCTCTGCATGACATGTCTCCTGAGAAGAAGGCCTGTGTCGCTACGGATAGTCAAAACGACCGCCAGCTAGCAATCTAAAATATAACGATACGCGAAATTCAATGCCCTTTCAACGACCAAAGACGATCTAATTCGCAGTTCAAACCACAGGGAGAACCACGTCAGTCAACGGTCAATTGCAAATACCGCCGCTGTAACGTGTCGTCCATCGCCATCCCGGCCATTCGTGGGAGAGGAATCCAAGTTCCCCGGTAATGCTTATTTCCTGTTCCAGTATCGGGCACCAAACACCGCGTGTTCGCCGAGTTCTTCTTCGATGCGCAGGAGCTGGTTGTATTTGGCCACGCGATCGGAACGGGCCGGGGCACCGGTTTTGATCTGTCCGCAATTTGTGGCAACTGCAATATCAGCGATGGTGGAATCCTCGGTTTCGCCGCTACGGTGACTTAATACCGCACTGTAGCCGTTACGCATGGCCATATTCACCGCCTCAAGGGTCTCCGTGAGCGTGCCAATCTGATTGACTTTCACCAGAATGCTGTTTCCCACGCCCAGTTCGATACCCTTTTTCAGGAATTTTGGGTTGGTCACGAAAATATCATCGCCGACCAGTTGGATTTTTTTGCCCAGTTTATCAGTGAGTGTCTTCCAGCCGTCCCAGTCGCCTTCAGCCAGACCATCTTCCAGTGAGCGAATAGGATATTTGTCCGCCCAGCGCGACCAGATGCCGATCATATCGTCGGCAGACATGTAGTTATTTGGATCACTCTTAAACAGTTTGTATTTTTTCTTACCCTGATCCCACAACTCGCTGGCGGCCGGGTCCAACGCGATAAATACATCCTTACCGAGCTTATAACCGGAGGCTTTAACCGCTTCGGCAATCACTTCCAACGCTTCATCATTGGATTTCAGACTTGGGGCAAATCCCCCTTCATCACCCACAGCAGTGCTGAGACCTTTTTTGTGCAATACTTTTTTGAGTGTGTGATAAATTTCCGTTCCCATACGCAACGCATGAGCGAAATTTTTAGCGCCCCATGGCTGAATCATGAATTCCTGAAAATCGACGTTGTTGTCCGCGTGTTTACCGCCATTGAGAATATTCATCATCGGCACTGGCAATACATTGGCGAACGTACCACCAATGTAACGGTACAGTGGGAGACCGCAGGCGGCGGCCCCGGCTTTGGCCACAGCCAGTGATACGCCGAGAATAGCATTGGCTCCAAGCGTGGCTTTGGTGGGCGTACCATCCAGTTCAATCATCAGGCGGTCAATGTGTTCCTGATCACGTGGATCCAGATCAATAAGTTCGGCGGCGATTTTGGTATTCACATTTTCAACCGCTTTGGAAGTGCCCTTACCGCCATAACGCTTGGCATCCCCATCGCGCAATTCCACGGCTTCGTTCTCCCCGGTGGATGCGCCGCTGGGCACCGCAGCGCGGCCCAGCGTGCCATCGTTCAGAATAACATCCACTTCGACCGTCGGATTACCGCGGGAATCAAGAATTTCACGGGCGTGGACATGTTCAATACACAAGTTCATTTTAAAGCTCCAAGTACGGTCAAACCTCATCCGGCGGCACTACGCCAAAAACCGGCAAACCACTAAATTAGCACACTTTTGTATTTTTGGCCAAGGGTCACCGGCCGGCTAGCTTTTTATATCCTACTTGCGGGAGGAAAGCACAATAACCACTTGCCGAATCTGCTGCACATCCGTGCGCGGGGTAATTTGCAGGCTCCAGCGCAGGCTGGTGCGGGATGATTGATGCACGGTTTTAATAACGCCAATGACCGCACCCGCGACCGCTTGCGGCCATTCCGAATCATTGAGCAGCACCAGATCGCCGGGCTTCGGTGCCATGGCATGGATGGACTGATCCAATTCACACCGCAACCGGCCCGGTCCGGCCCCTTCAATAAGCGCCTGGGGCGCAATGCTGACGAGACCCGCCCGCACAGGCCGGCTGATGGCCGCGATTTCCTTCATGCGCGGATCCGTCAGCAGCCGCACAGAACACGTCTCAGGCCCGACATGCGAGACCCGGCCAATTACGGCCCGGTTGGCCAGCACCGCATCTCCCGGGCGAATTTCTTTATCGTCACGCCATCCCTGGTCCAACGTACACTCATCGCCATTACCGGAAGAAAATCCATCAATAGCCGCCGCTCTTAGCCGTTGGACAGATAGCCCGGGAAAACGCTGATGGATCAAGCGCGTTTCGCGCAGAAGCTTTTCCAAATCGCTGATTCGAGTTACCAGCATGGCGATTTCATTTTGATACCGCACGCGCAGCGATTTAACGCGGCTGCTGGAATTCTGGTGCGGATGCAGGAACCGATTCACACCCGTTTGCAGGCCGGTAAATACGGAAGAAAAGGGGGCAACAAATGTTTTCACAGCATCCGCGGCGGCACCGCGCGGGCGATTAACCACCTGAGGGTGCCGCGCGCCGATCATCACGGTAGCCAGCGCCGCGACATTAAGTATCCAGAACCACTTTCGCGGGGTCATTTTCATCATGCCTTCTTTCGGAAAGCATACCATGTCGGGCGGCTAGTTAAGAAATCACACAGCCCCACATCGTGCCGCACCAGGCAGCCCAGGCGGCGAATCACATTTCGTCCACGTCTGATTCCAAGGCTTCCTTAAGCTCTTCGAGGTTTTCCAGCAGCACGTTGGTACCGCGTGCCACGCAGGTCAGCGGATCTTCAGCCAGGCGAACAGGCAGGCCGGTCGCCTGAGAGATAACTTTGTCAATACCCCGTAGCAGGCTGCCGCCACCCGCCATCGTAATACCCGTCTCCACAAGATCGGCCGCCAGTTCAGGTTCCGCCCGTTCAAGGGTGTGTGTAACTGCGTCGATGATCTTACCAATTGGTTCCAGCAGGGCTTCGCGTATTTCTTCGCTGGTGATAATACATTTACGGGGCAGGCCGCTGATCATATCACGCCCGCGGACTTCCATCGTGGTTTCCGGTCCCACCGCGCTAGCCGAGCCAAGCTCAATTTTTATGCGTTCAGAAAACTGTTCGCCGATCATGAGGTTGTATGTTTTTTTCATGTGGTTGACAATGGCTTCGTCAAAATTATCGCCCGCAGTACGGATGGATTCCGAGACCGCCATATCGCCAAGACTGATGATTGCAACTTCCGTGGTCCCGCCGCCAATATCCACAATCATGCTGGCGGTCGGTTCACGAATGGGCAGTCCCGCCCCGATAGCGGAAGCCATGGGTTCACTGACCAGGTACACGCGGCGGGCCTCCGCCTGTAAAGCCGAATGAAATACCGCCTGCTTTTCAACGGCGGTAATACCAGAAGGTATGGCGATAACCACGCGCGGGCGCACAAACCGGCGTCTGCCGTGGACGCGGCGAATAAAGTAAGTCAGCATGGCTTCAGTGATTTCAAAATCACTGATCACGCCATCTTTCAGGGGGCGCACGGCGGTAATATTTCCCGGGGTTTTTCCCAGCATCTCTTTGGCAACCAGACCCACAGCGTTGCCGTTGTGCAATACGATATTGGTGCCTTTTTTTACCGCAACCACCGAAGGCTCGTTAAGGACAATACCCTGTCCACGCACACATACCAATGTGTTGCATGTACCGAGGTCTATGCCCATATCGAGGGAGAACCAACCCAACATTGAATCAAAAAACACGCCAAAGCGCTCCGCGACAGAACCCTGAACATACCGATGATGGCCAACGCGGCATCCTTGTGCGTTGCCGAAAACGGCGATCCCCGCCCCCTACCGGCCTGATTAGGATACCACATTATCGGAGTTACCGGTATTGGCCGAAGACTGTGATCCGGATTTATCACAATCTGGCTGCTTCGGCACCGGGCTGATCACTTACTCATTGAGTGACACTCCAGCCTGCCGACCGCTTACAGAACGGCAAAAATTAGAAGCCGATCATTGTCTTATATTCAATGGGGATGTAAATCAGGGAACCTAAGGTTGCAAGAAAAGCAATAATGGCCAGAGCGGAATAAATATTTGGCTGAGGCCGTACCGTTATTCGGGCTGGCGGGTTTATGCGTGACATGACAACTCCCGGCAAATCATAAAATCAACTTTCAAGGGCCTGGCTTCACGCTTATCTGAAGGAAGCACCTGCCCGTGGTAACCGCAGTCTTTATCAGGAGTCTGCGGACAAAAACCAAACGTCTAAACTGACGTTGGTCATTTATCTGCGGCGCTTAGATCCCCGGTCCGCTCATGACCATTTCGTGCGGGGCAATTGTGGTTCCGGGAGCTTGCAGCGAGACCACACCCACAGATTCCGTGGCGTCAGCCTTTTGCACAACCACGTCACCGATATAACGGCCATTAGAATAAATTGTCAGGCGTGTCCCTTTGGCCACCCCGTCACGTGTGCCCAGCGAGGCGCTGACATAGGTATGACCGTTGTAGCTGGCAACTTTCATCACCGTGCCATTTACTTGTACCGAAGTTGGAACTCCGGCCACTGCGGCAGACAACGTGTGGGAGGTCGGGCTGGAGGTCTTGGCGGCGACTTCCATCTTGGACATCTGCCGATGCAGCGATGCCACGCTTTCCTGGAGAACCTGAATGGTTTGCCGGGCGACATTACGTTCATTGGTCAGTTCCGTAATACGGCGACCAAGTTCGGCATTCTGATTCACATACGTCAGGAGTTTTGGACGCATAGTGTTAAGAATGGCATTCTCTCCGGCCACCTGCTTGTTCAAAGAGCTCACCGTGCTGGTCAAATCTGTGATGCTGGTCTGCAATTGGCTTTTGGCCACACGCAACTGCGCGATGGTGGTCTGATCATCGGCGAGCTTGGACTGCACATTCAGAATGGTGTTGTTCAAACGGCCGGCCTTTTCCGCCCCCGCCTGAAGCGCTGCAGTCAACTGCGTCTGAAGATTGGTATTCGCCTGCTGCAGTTGACTGGTCATCGCCTGAGCCACAATCTGAGCTTTCTGCGATGTCGCCACCTGACTGCGATAATTCTGCTGCTTATCAGCAAACAGAATGACCAGAACGGACAGGACCAGTGCCAGCACAAGTTGCAAGAGCACAAACGTTTTTGTCAGTGTATTCAAGAGGGCCTCCTGTGGGTAAACAAAACCAAATCAGACCACGTCAACTTCATACCAACGCAAAGACTTTACTCGGTCTATCTCCCGCCGCAATTCATGAAGTTTAATAGCCGGCGGCAACCTGTCAAGGAAAAAAAGAATAATCCGATGCTTTCCGACATTATTTTTTTCCTCCCCAGAGCCTCGGCAAATCCGAAAAACATTGACTCTAACCTTCATTTCCCCGTTGAACCAAGCGGCTTACGCACTCTCAAAGCCGCTGATCGCCATGCCGGCCGCCCCTCGTTGCCCGGGGAAACTTAAATAAAAGTCAAATTCGTTCAACGACCAAAAAAATCGACACTTCGGGCGATAGCAGACCGTAGTTCGCTGCGCGGAACGATGCGGTCAATGAACCCCTTGGCCAGGAGAAACTCCGCTCTTTGAAATCCTTCCGGCAATTCCATGCGAATGGTATTGGCGATGGTGCGCGGGCCGGCAAAGCCGATCATGGCTTTGGGTTCCGAAAAAATCAGGTCGCCCAGCATCGCAAAGCTCGCAGTAACTCCGCCCGTTGTGGGGTCTGCAAGAACACTGACAAATAAGCCGCCGTGGCGATGGTGCCGGGCCAGGGCTGCCGATGTTTTGGCCATTTGCATAAGACTGATGGTGCTTTCCTGCATCCGAGCGCCGCCCGAGCAGGATATGATAACCACGGGCAAATGTTCAGCGGTGGCGCGTTCCACCGCGCGGGTAATTTTTTCGCCTACGACCGCACCCATGGAACCGGCCAGAAATGTAAAATCCATCGCCGCAACAATAATGGGACGGCCTTTAACAAACGCCCGGCCGGTCAGCACCCCGTCTTTGGAGCCGGTAAGCTTTTGGGCTTCAACCAATTGCTGCCGATACGCTTTTTTAGCGGAGAAACCCAGTTGATCTGTCGGAGCTAATTGCCCATCCATTTCCTCAAAGGAGCCATTATCCGCCAACATGGCCAGGCGCTGGCGGGCTGACACACGGAAATGATGTTGACAGCCCGGACAGGTGTGCAAATTTTCTTCCATCTCCTTCCGATAAATCATCTGGCTGCACCCCGGACACCCCAGCCATAGCCCCTCGGGCACATTGGCGTGCTTACGAGTGGGGGCGAAATTCACCGACGCATCTACTTGTGTTGATGTTTCTTGCGCCATAGTCATCTGTGCCATGTTGCTTTCCTTTTGCCATCCGTTGCCGTTCACGCATTGTCCATCCTTGCAGTAGTTCGCTGCCGACAATGCCCGATAACCACGTACCCCGCCTTGGTGGTATTCATTAACCAACTATCATAAGACCCCGGGCACCTCATGGCAATACTTTTTTTGCATCAGAAAATCCGATGGCGGCGGATTCAACTTAATATTTGGCTTTTTGCGAACCAATTCTACGTAGTTAACCCACAAAATGCCACAATATTGCCGTTTTGTGAATATAGAATATTTTTATAGGACGTTCAGTAATTCAATTTTTATTTGCACGCTACGATTCGCTTTTCCGCCCATGGGAAAGTAACGTATTGTTACAGATATGGTAAAAACCATTTCATCACGGGTTCGCCTTTGGATCAGCAGCACCTTGCTTGCGCTGCTATGGACGCTTGTGTGCTTCGCTATGGCGGCGACGCTGCTTTACACGGGATGGAAAAATGGCGAGATTGCGAAGACCGCATTGCGATCCGACCTGCTTGCGCAATCTCTGCTTTCGCGACCTGCCCCGTCCAAAAATCCCTTCAGCGGTTATACGATTTGGGCCAAACAGACACTTCCCCTGATACTTGAGCACCGCAGTTCCTATAAAAAAGTGGCGTACATACTAATATGGAAAAGCGATGGAACCGTCGTGTTTCTCGCCGCCCGGCATCGCGGTGCCTGGTCGCTTAAGACCTCTTATCTCGGCCACACGCTCGATCCCACACGTTGGCCCACTCCCGCCCGGCACGGTCTGACAGTACGAACAATCCGTGGGGCACCCTGGAGGACTGACCGCCGCAGGTATGCAGATACAGAAATTTCTCTGAACTGGCCCGGCGCGCGGGCAATTCTCAGTGTCGGTTATGCGGCGGCTGACTTTCAGGCCGGCTTCTTTTCTAAAATGTATCCTGTCATCCAGATTCTTGCGGTGGGGGCAGCCCTGACGGGCCTGATATTGGGAGTTTCAGCAATAGGGATCAAACAGCGTTTGGATAAAAGCCGCGCCCATTACGCCAGAACCCTCCTGGCACGCACGAGCTTGCTAAGCGAACGTGGCATGCTGGCATCCGTCCTGGCGCATGAAGTGCGCTCGCCGTTGACCGCCCTGCGATTTAATCTTCATTTCATGCAAGGTTTATTGGATGGCGCAAGTTATGATCCGGCGCGCCACGCCGAACTTCTGCATTCCTGCGAACGCGAAGTGCGCCGACTGGATTTAATGCTGGATGATTTTCTTACGCGTACGCAAATTGTCGGCGATGCGCGCACAAGCTCTTTAAATTCTGTGGTGGCGGAAGCGCTGGATTTTCTCCGGCCCGCTCTGGCCAGCCACGATATCCGGGTTATTACACACCTGGATGCGGCTGATCCCCATGTGTCGATTAGTTCGGATGAATTGCGCCAAGTGCTCTTGAATTTGTGCACCAACGCCCAGGAGGCCATGCCACGGGCGGGATCGCTTGTGGTATCAACGGTCGCCGAACCGGAAAATGCCATCCTTCTGGTGCGCGACAGCGGCACGGGGATGGCACCGGACGTGCAGCAGCGATTATTCGATCCGTTTTTCACAACCAAACCACGCGGCAGCGGGCTGGGGCTGACACTGGTGCGGCGCGTGGTCACGGGGGCCGGCGGCGGGGTATTTTTTGAAAGCGAACCGCAACGCGGAACAACTTTTCGCATTGTGCTGCCCCGTGCGCTTCCCACCCCCCTTCCGGCGCGACGCACGGAAGGCGATGTTAATGATATGACGGCTTTGCGCTCCACGCTCAGCCCGCCGGTGGTACAATCCGAGCCGTCAGAAAAGGGAGCGTAGAATGATGGAAAACCCTCCTCGCCGACGCGGCCGGATATTGCTGGCGGAAGATGATCAGAGCGTTCTGGACGCTTTGGCCATGGTGCTTACGCACGCCGGTTACGACGTGTTGACCGCGCGCACCGGCCGCGAGGCGCTGCTGATGTTAAGCACAGATATCCACTTGTTAATATCTGATTTGTGGATGCCGCAGATGGACGGCCTGGCTCTGCTGGATGAAGTGCATCGGATGGTAGCAGCCATGCCGACGGTTATCATTACAGGCAATGCCACCGTGCCCAGCGCTGTTCGGGCTATGAAACTTGGAGCTTTTGATTACCTTACCAAGCCGTTTGCTCCGCCGGACCTGCTGGATGTGGTGGAGCGGGCCTTGGAACATGGGCGGTTAAGCAAGGATCTAAATGCGATTGCCGGTGCCACCAGCGAAACGGAAATAGAAACGCTCATTGGCCGCTCTCCGGCGATGCTGGATATTGCGCAGAACATCCGTCGCGTAGCGCCCTTTAAAAGTACGGTGCTGGTGGAAGGGGAAAGCGGCACGGGGAAGGAACTGGTCGTGCGGGCGATACATCAATTAAGCCCGCGCAAAGACCACGCGTTTGTGGCCTTCAACTGCGCCGCGGTCCCGGCGAACCTGGTGGAAAGTGAACTCTTCGGACATGAGCGCGGAGCATTTACGGGAGCCGATGCCAGAACGGCCGGCTATTTTGAAGCGGCCGCCGGCGGGACGCTATTTATTGATGAGGTGGGCGAACTTGAGCCCTCGGTGCAGAGCAAACTTCTGCGCTCTCTGGAATCCGGCAAGGTCCTGCCCGTAGGCTCTACGCGGGAAAAAGCGGTGGATGTGCGCGTGCTGGCGGCCACCAATACCAATTTGGCAAAAGCGGTGGAGGAAAAGCGATTTCGGACCGATTTGTTTTATCGCCTCAACGTGGTACGCCTTGAATTACCTCCATTAAGACAGCGCCCGGAAGATATCGCCCTGCTCACTGCGTCGCTGGTAGCGCATCTGGCGCGCGAACACCATCTGCCGGAACCTGCTATCGAGCCAGCCATGATCGCTGCCATGCAGCGCTACCGGTGGCCCGGCAACGTGCGCGAGCTGCGTAACGCCCTGGAAAGCATGTTGGTTTTGCAACAGAAGCCTGTCCTTACCGAAGCGGATTTGCCGAATTATATCCGCTATCCCGATGCCCAGAGCGGCAACGCCGGCCTGGATTTGGACCGCGCTGAGCGTGACGCCATCGAGCAGGCGCTTCGCCGGCACAATTTTGATCGCGCCGCCGCCGCCGACGCTTTGCGTATCAGTGTACGAACGCTGTACCGGAAAATGGCGCGTTACGGCTTAAACTGAAAACACTTTTAATTTCCCGCGCCCGCCAACGATACCACGGCGGGTTTGTCCGTTGCGGGCGCTTCATGCGGCCAGGGAGGAGCTTTTTGCAGCACGTCTTCCCATAAGGGCCGCAGGACTTCCGCCACCGACCAGGCTTGGGCGAAACATCCCCGCGGGGTATGCGGCGAATCACCATCGGCAATTTCGCTGATGCTGCCCAAACCCGCCTGTGTGAGGTGGGCGACAAATGGCTTGAGAAATCCCCATGCCGCCGCACGAGTTTGCGATGTACTGCCCAGAGTCTTTATATAGCCGCTGACAAATGGCCCCATAAGCCAGGGCCAGACCGTGCCCTGATGATAGGCATGATCACGGGAGTTCTGATCACCAATGTATCGCCCCTGATACCCCGGACTGCCCGGAGCCAGCGTACGCAGGCCCATGGGGGTCAATAGTTTTTGCTGCACCACGTTAAGGATACATCGAGACTTGCTGTCATCGAGCATACCAAACGGTAATCCTAAACTGATAATCTGATTGGGACGGATCGAGGCATCCCCATAACCATCATCGGCGATAACATCAAAAAGACAGCCCGTTGCCGGGTTCCAGAACCGCGCCCCAAACGCCGCCTTCACTTTCACCGCCAGTGCCGCAAGTTCATTGGCGCGGGCGGAATGAACCGCTAAGTGCGCGACGGTTTCCATAATTTTCAGAGCGTTAAACCACAAGGCATTAATTTCAACAGGTTTTCCGTAACGCGGCGTCACCACATCATTGCCGATTTTAGCGTCCATCCAGGTGAGCTGCACAGCCGGTTCGCCCGCCCTGATCAGGCCGTCGGAATCCATCCGGATGCCGTAGCGGGTTCCGGCGCGATAGCAATCAATAATTTGATTCAGCGGCGCATAAAGGTAATCGCGCAGCAGCCCATGATCGCCGGAATACCGCCAATATTGGTAGGCAGCGTGAATAAACCACAGCGATGCGTCGACCGTGTTGTAATCCGCATGATCCGATTCGTCCGGAAAACGGTTAGGCACCAGTCCATCGCGGATATGATCGGCAAAAGTCACCAGAATGCTT
>DAHXLH010000074.1:0-4814 GCA_027366115.1 Phycisphaerales bacterium | reverse complement strand
CTGACCATGTTGGTGGGCATCGCCAATCGGCCACGTGATCGTGCGGGATGGATGCATCCGAGCATGCAAAATCGGGTAAACCTGCTGGCCGCACTGGCGGAATCACCGCACAAGCAAAAGCAATTCGCCCGCCGCATCTGGTTAATGCGACTGGGTATCTTGATCGCCGCCGCGACCGGAGCCGCGCTGACCCTATGGGCCGCCGGAGTTCAGGGTTAGTTTCCCATCGGCCGGAGGCAAAAGATGATCTGCCCGCAGTTTCGACCGGCCTATGGCTCACGGCGGTAGAACCACGATAATCTAGCCCCGTCGCCTTTTCGTTCCTCGGCCGAACTTCAGGGAGAATTTATTTGCGGCCAAGTTCACGAATCAGTTCAGGCCGTTTTTCCAGCAGGCGAAGTAGACGAAGAGCCGGACCCGAAGGGTGTCCCCGCCCTTGCTCCCAAGCGTGGACGGTTTGGACCGAAGCATTGATAAGACCGGCGAACACTCTTTGGCTTGCCCGCACCGTGTTCTCCCGGATGAAGGCTATTTGCCGGGGAGTTATTGGCCGGGGAGGGCCAGGAATTTCCACGTCGCGCATGGTAACTGAACCCTGTTCTTGCTGGGCCCAGATCAAAGCCTCCTCGAGTCCGGCCTTGATTTCGTCAAAATAGGGAGTAGGTTTTTTCCGGGCCATAGTTACTTCCTTGCCGCAGTAAATCTTTGCCGCATTTGGACGTCCAATTTCGCTTGCCGTCTTATGCTATTTTATCGCGTAATGCCAACCGCTGGGCAAACGGAATTCACGAAAGTGTCAAGCCAAAGTTAAAATGTCCTCCCTGGCGACCTGTGGCGCAGCGGGTTTTGAGACGTTGTCCGTCGTCCAACCGCGGATATTGCCAACCGTTGGAGGGGGAGAGGTGCAAGTCGCCCCGCCGCGACAGAGGCGAGCCGTTGGGTAGGGAGGCTCTTATTCATTTAATAACTTCCCTTTGAACGTGCCCTCCACTACCGCTGCCCATTGCGTGGCAGGTTTTGTTTCGTTCTTCCGGGGGTTCTGGCCGCCGACGGTGGCACGGTAAAGAGAGACTGCTCCTGTGGCCGTCACTGAGCTTATGGCAATCCAGATTGCGGATCGCCCGGATTATCTTGGCAAGGATGTGAAAGGGTGTTTTGGACGCCATGACGCGTATCGTCTTATACCCATCCTCAACGACGACCTAATAAACTGCAACATGCAGCTTTGCCAGCAGTTTTTTCGCTGGAAGATTTCCCGCTCGTGCAGCCTTTCGCCACCACGCTATTGCGGTTGCATGATTCCGCTTTACGCCATGGCCCTTGTCGTAAAGCACTCCGAGGTAGAACATCGCCCGGGGGGAACGTGCATTGACCCCCAGACGATACCAAGTCAACGCCGTGCGGTAATTCCGCGGGACGCCCAACCCGTGCTGGTAAAGCAGGCCGATATCAACCATCGCCGCAGGATAGTAGCCACTCGCGGCGGCACGCTTATACCACTGCATCGCCTTCCGATAATTCCGGCTAACGCCTTCTCCCTTTTCATAGAACCCTCCTATTCGGCACATGATCTTGGGATCATCTTTGGCCCGGCCGCTCAACTCGTACTTTTGGATTTGCACCACATAAGGGTTCTCATGTGTCGCCGCCATCGCCGAAAAGCTGTGTCCGACAAACCAAAAAAGCACTGGAATACTCAACACCGCGATCCAGGCCAAAACTACCAGCGCGGACTGCGCGAAGGACGATCCCGTTCTATACGGATCCCCTGCATTTTTCTGCCACCATCGCCGGGATCCTTCAAGTAGAAAGCTGGACAATACCAAGTATAGGGCGAGACGCCCACCTGTATGGTGGAAAAATTCACCCCAGGATAATTGACAATAAGACGCCAGCGGCCCCAGCGCAAACCCCGCGACACATATAAACACAATGGCAAAGGAAATCAATGCAAGGAGAATTTGTCGATTCGTCATCTTAATCACCAGGGCTCCTTGATCGCCGTTCACGCCTTTTATGCAAATTGGGCACGGGAGCATAGGCGCAGCAAATTTCTATACTGACATCCATCAATGTTTTCTTTGAAACTGCCGCCGCTTTATTTTCCAAAGCTCTACCTTTCTTCGAATAAGAGGAAAGGCTATGGTATATAATACACACATTATTAATATCAGACTAAATATATTTACACGGGAATTTACAATCGCAAAACGAGAGAAATATCTCCAATACCCAACCCTACTGAGCGGCCGATACCCTGGCGAAACCGCTGACTCCGCGTACGCAAAATATATCATGAAGGGGGATAACAAGATGGAAGATAATACGAGTTTCCAATAATACCAACGTGGTCCCATACTTGGGGTAGGTGGCCCTTTACCACTTAAAAGCTGCCATAGTGACAGCGCATCCCAAGGCTTAGTTTTCTTTCGCCACATGATTCGGGCCTTTCTTAATTAAGTCCGTCGCTGTACGCCAATACACTTTCTGACCGCTATCACGCTAATTTTTGGGGAAGCGAAACGCGACGCAGCTAGATGTTTCATATTGGGCCTCCCTGTTGAGCTTGCCTTGGTCCTCCTTCGCGGTGTATTTTACACACCAAGTTTAATCGTAGCCGTTCACGGCCTTTCGGCCAGTTCAAACTAACTCACGACGAGGCTGACCACGGGTAAAGTTTACCACCCCATCCAGAAGAAACGCAAATAAATTTCCATAAAAAAGTTTGGCATAAGATTTCAGCATTCCACACGATCCGTCCGATAAAAGATTTTGGATCAAAGGATTGGTTAAAGCGGCATGGATGTACGTACCGAGCAAGCCTATCAACAACGCATTGCCGAACTGACGGCGCAACTCGCCCAGCGCGATGCCACCATCGCTGCGTTGCGTCAGCAGGTCACCGATCTTTCCAAACAAGTGGCTGATTTGTTGGCCCAAGTGGCCCGGTTGTCCAAAAACTCCTCGAATTCCTCCAAGCCTCCGTCCAGTGATATTGTCATACCACCACCACCGCCCCTGCCGCCGGGAGAAAAGCGTTCCATCGGCGGCCAGAAGGGCCACCCGCGTCACGAACGGGAGCCTTTCACGCCCGCACAGATTGACCGGGTGGTGGATTACCAAATGGATTGCTGTCCGCATTGCGGCGGCCGAGTGCGGCCTCTTCACCAACCGCCGCGAAAGCTCCAGCAGGTGGAGATACCGGAGGTGCCGGTGGAGGTTACAGAGCATCGCAGCCATGGGTACTTCTGCCCGCATTGCCGCAAGATACATTATGCGCCGCTGCCGCCGGAGATTCAGCACGGCGGGTTGGTCGGCCCGCGACTGACGGCTTGGATTGCTTACCTCAAGGGTCCCTGTCATGGCTCATTCTCCATGATCCGAAAGTTCTGCCGCGATGTATTGCAGTTGCCGATCTCGCGGGGGCAACTGGCCAAAGTAATTCAGAAAGTCAGCCAAGCGATGACGGAATCCCACTTGGCCTTGCAGGCGACGCTGCCCAGGGAAGCGGTGGTGAACACGGACGAGACCGGGCACAAGACTAACGGCCAGCCCCATTGGACCTGGTGCTTCCGCGCCGAACTCTTTACGCTCTTCCGGATCGATCGCTCGCGGGGATCGCAAGTTCTCCGGGCGGTGTTGGGGGAAGATTTTACGGGAACGCTGGCCTGTGATTACTTCTCGGCCTATCACAAGTATAGGAAAGACTGTGGCATATCCATGCAGTTCTGCCTGGCACATTTAATCCGGGACGTGAAGTTCCTGGCCACTTTGCCGGACACGGTCATCGTCGCCTACGGCCAGCGGTTGTTGGAAACATTGCGGCAGCTATTCCACATCCTCCATCAACGGGAGATGATGGAGCCCCCGGTGTTTCAGCAAGCACTGGAAAAAGCCCGTGATGATATGCTGGTCGCGGGCTTGGACGCCCCGGAACACAAACCGGCCCAGAACATGGCACGACGCTTCCGCCGGAACGGGGAATCCTATTTTCGATTTATCACGACACCAAGCCTTGAGCCTACCAATAATCTGGCCGAGCAGGCCATCCGCTTCGTCGTGCTGGATCGCCATGTCACGCAGGGAACTCGCAGTGAGCGAGGACAGAAGTGGTGTGAGCGAATCTGGACCGCCATCGCCACCTGCACTCAGCAACAACGCAGTGTCTTTGAATTCCTTCACCAAACTATCAGCAATCACTTCGCGGGAAAACCCACACCCTCTCTTCTCCCCTCCGGCCCGTGAACGGCTACGTTTAATCTTACCACCGTCTGACGCAGCCAGTGCCAAGTAAATTCATGCCGGAGGATATCCGCCGGTGCGGCGGTTTTCCGGGCGGAGGTAGAAACGCCTTATTAAGGCCCCAGGGCGGGGCGTGGGTTCCACCGCCGGCAGAGCTGGCGGCTTTGTGGGGTTTGTGGGGGTTTGGCTCCGTATCGACGGCATCAATGCCGGTGCTAAGAAAACGGTTCGTCTTGGAAACCCGTGCTCCAGACGGCCGCCCGGATTTGTTGCCGCGCTTGCGGCTGCCACCGCTGAACGCATTTTTTCATTTTTCCACTGCGGGGCGTATAATTCCCTGCTTGGAGTTTGTCCGGGTAATGGCCGGGATAGGCTCCCGGATGCGACCGGTGTCGGCATGAAGGATATTGATAATGCATGAAGATTTTATCGCTTGGGTGGAACAACATCGTGGAACGCAATATGACCTGCACACAGATCATATCAACCCGACTTTCGTAAAAATGCTCAAGACTATCGGCTTTGACCGCAATTACACGCGCGGGGAGGGATGTTATCTCTGGGATGGCGCA
>DAHXLH010000059.1:0-14471 GCA_027366115.1 Phycisphaerales bacterium | reverse complement strand
AATTGTCGCTCCCCGCCATTCTCCGCTTGTCCCAATGCCGGGAATTGTTTAGGATAGTGTGCATCCTTGGGGGATGGTGTAACGGTAGCACAGCAGACTCTGAATCTGTTTGTCTAGGTTCGAATCCTAGTCCCCCAGTTTTCTGACCCATTTTGACTATGTGTGACAGTACCGGCCAGAGCGGGACAATCCCCGCTATTTGCAAGGGGTTGCTCGTTGTTGTGATCGGGACTGGCCGGGGCTGCCAAAGACTGGCTTTGACCCGCTGGGAATGCAAAGTGGCCCCGGAAATCGGCGTCATCGACCACCCGGAACCGAGGAAGCAACTGGAGCGCCGCCGCCGCGGAAAACTGCCCGGCGTCCGTGTAATGCTTCTGGGTCTGTTTGAAATCGGAATGCCGCATCAACTGTTGAGTCAGAGGAATCGTTACACCGCAGGTAACCAGCATCGTGGCAAAGGTCGCACGGAACGAATGGAAATCAAGCCGGCGGCCCAGATCATCACAGAAGCGCACCCCTGCCGCGGCAAGATCCGCTTTCAACACCGAAACGTCCGGCAGACCTCTGCGGCCGAACACCAGTGGGTCCGCAGCACGCGATCGCAGCGAGGCCAACGCTGCTGCGGCATCGGGGTGAAGGTCGATGCGACTACGCTTTGCATTCTTGGCAATCGACGCACGCACCAGGACGTAAGACCCGCCATCCAACAAGAACACATCGTCCCAACGCAGCGCACCAAGTTCCTTACGGCGCAGGCCGGTCAATGCCGCGACCAAATACGGCACGGCCCGATCACCGCAAACGGACAGAAGCCGGCGCAACTCATCCGGCGTAAATGCACGGCGATAGTGCTCGGCCCGGGCAGTATCGACGCGCTCGATCTCGCCCAGCGGATCACCGCCCAATCGGCCACGCTTCACCAGCCACCGAACGAAATGGGCCAAATCCGCAAGGTAATCATTGCAGCTTTTAGGAGACAGACCGCATCCGGACCGCCAAGCGAGAAACCCGGATGATGACAAATCAGATAGCATCACCCATGAGCAACCAAGAAACAACTTGCCCAACCGCCACCCAACGCATCGAACGTACATCGAATCACGACCAACCGACCGAAGCTCGGCCGTAAACTCGGCCAAATGATCCGCCAGCGGACGGCACGCAGATAGACGCTGCTGGGCCGGCGGGATAAGCCCGACATCCTCACGCTCAGCTTCCGCAACAATCGCCCGCAGACGCTGCCACGCAACCGTCTTGTCTCGCGTATGCAGGCGCGGCCGGACCAGTCCCGCATCGGGCCTGAGTCGATACACGCCCCGGTACTCACCGCCACGCCCCGAATCCTTGACCAAACGCTGGATCATGGCATTGCCCTCCCACCATCACGAATCCGCAGCGCATCAGACAGTCGCCATCGAGAGGCCTTACGAAGCTTGACGGGCGGAGGAAACTGGCCGGCAGCCACCATGCGGCTGACCGTCCGCTCGCACACGCCCAGCAGCCGCGCGACTTCGCCACGCCTGAGCATCCGTTCAGGCTCGGTTGCAGCCCCCCTAAAATCTCGATTATTCGTATTCACGTTAAAGCTCCAAAACCCGCTAGAATCAACGATGCCACCGCTTAGTTCGTAGTATGAACAATGTATGGCTCAAAAACCCACCGTTGAAGCCCTGCCGGTTTTTTTGACGAGCAAAAAAAGCCGGCAGGGTACTCCAACGACGGGGTTAGGAGAGCAGCAGGAGGCTCAGGAAAGAGATGGAATGGTAGAAATAGTATCGAGGATCGGCAAAACACCAGCAACGCCGCAAATCGGCGTTTGCGGCCCTCCTGGGCAAAACTACGTAAAAGTGAAATCACTTCGTGTCCTCCGACGGAAAATCCCCGATCTCCTGATCCATCGGCCTGGACGCACCGACAGGGCCCGGCTTCCAAAACCGGAACGGCACGAAACCCGCCTCGGCCCAAGCAACATCCAAGCACAATCGGCAATGCGATAACCACATCGCGTCCGTCGGCATCCGTCCGGACACCTGGTACCGGCTCTCCAGATCACGATCAAACCGATCCAAGACGCCCTTTGCCAAAGCGAAATATTTAGACTCACTTACCAACACTGGCCACCGCCTTACCACGCGCCAAAGCGACTACCAACTGCCGTTCCTTGCCGACATAAACGGTGCACGGAAACTTGGCCGACTTGCCGATCAGCGGCCTGTATTTATCCGCCTCGACCTTATCCACGGCCTCTTTGCCGATCGTCAAATCGGTCGGTACCAGTCGATCATCGCCATTACGCAGACGGTCGGCGCTCATGACTTGGACAACGTACTCGCCGCCGTAAATGGTGCCATCTTTGCCCTTGCCCTCCGGCCGCTGAAACACGTTGAGGACCACGCCGGACAGCTCAAACCGGCTAGGATATTGAGACATCTCCATGAATATACTCCTAAAAAACAAAACGGCCGGGGCCGACGGGAACCCGGCGATACAGGAGCATCCTAATTCAAAATTGATAGCACGTCAAGTTAATCATCATCAGGCGTCAACGACCACCCGTTTAGCTTTGTCCGCCTTCAGAAGATCGTGCCGACCGCGCCACCAATCCGAAACCGTCGCCATCGCACGAAACAGATAATGCCGTTGCGTGTACACGCCCGTAGCCGGACAGACATCGCGGAAAGACTCAATCCCCAAGAGCTTACAATATTTCTTCCGCGTAGCCACCGAATGCACCAACTCCAGCACGCGGTAGCCGAACATCTGGGCCATGATCAACGCCCCGATCGCCGATTCAACTTCATCGAATCCCATATGCCCGTCACCCCGCAATCCGCCCTCACACGACATCGCGTGATCAATAAAACGCTTACACTTCAAATAATCGTCCCGCTCCATTGGGACACTGCGAACACCTTGATTTCTCTGCTTAACCATACCATTCACTCCAAAACAACACGACCACTGATACCACATGATAGCCAACAAGAAACCGACGGACAACCGCGCCAACATCACCGGCCGCACCACCAACGCTCAAGCCCAGGCAAATTCTGGCAGTGCCGTTGTTTCCGGTTGCCCAGCGCGATTATTGGGTTTCAGTCGTTTCCGCCCCCGCCGACTTGGATTGAGAGGGATAGGGGGGCAAGCAGCCTCCGCGGCTGGGGAGCGGAGCACTTCCCTGCCCGTGTCTGCTGATTGTTGGTGTGTCGATGATGTTTGATGCCGGGATCACGGTACCAGGGTGTTGTAGTTGATCTTTGAGTTCCATATCTCAACCTACCCCACCACAAATTTCATTTATCAGATTTCACTGCCAGACAAGTTTTAGGCGGGCCGATTCCGCAGGGGGGGCCGTTCGGGTACCGCGGATCGGCCCGCCGGCCTTGCGAGTCACCTCACCCACCGCCTGCTATTGCGGTGAAAATCGGTGCGGAGCATGCCCATTAAACGCATTTCCAATATTGGGGCCCACTCCGTAGTACTGTTTCCGAAACCCTCCTCCCACCTCCTGATAGTACGGTGGTATCGTGGAGCTGGCCGGCGGGCCGGCGATAGTTTCTCCGGTCCCTACATTTCCCCGGCCTAATCGCAAGAGTAATGAAGCCGGCGTACCGCGGCCAGATGTCTGGCTGCATCCAGCACAGAACATAACCAACAACAATGCCAGGAAAAATGATTGCCTGTCAAAACTCTTCATTTCCTACCTCCTGCTTACACGGCGCAGAACTTGACTGACTGTTCAAGCGTGGGCTGGAGACACCATAATAGCACAAATGGAAATTCCCGACAACACCGCTTTTCCACAACACACGCTTGGATTGGCAGGGAGCAGGGGGGGCAAGCAGCCTCCGCGGCTGGGGAACGGAGCACTCCGCCGGCCACACGAGCTTGCCCAGGCCCAGGCGACGGCGTTCAAAACGGAATATCGGCAGGGTCACACACCACTTCGGCAGCATCACACATCACTTCGCCGACAGACGACCCCGCCACAGTCCGCGGTATAACAACATCAAGCGACTGCAACTCGTACAAGCCGTACCTGGTGTTAAACTCAAGCCGCTGAGAATCCCCCGCCCCCTCCTGGGCACACGCCTGGTCGAACCGCCATTGCTCCTTCGAATCGGGCGAATCAATGCCGAGGCCGTAAAACTCCCCCATGCAACGCGACAACATACACCGCGGCGGTCCCGTGACAACCCGGTAAGCTTCCAGCCGATCGGCGGGATCCAGTGACGCAAACTTCATGGCGTACTTAAAGACTTCGCAGCATACCGGCACCAGACTATCCGCTCCCGTGGCCACGACCGGCCGACAATCGACGTAATGGCTGTCGCCGGTAACGGCCAGCCACTCATCCTGCAACGCCGGCCAACGCCACCAAACATCACGCGTGCCATCCGCCCTCGCCCCGCGATCCACCTGCTCCAACGGCAGAGGATCATATGTCGCAATCAACATATGAATATGCGGGTGCCACTGGCCATTCTTACCCCGAATAATTTCAATGCTGTACATCGCCCCAGAAATGCACTTGAACACCGTCGCATGGTGCCGGGACTTGCGAGCGGTTCGCATAAACGCGAAGGCCCCCTTGATGTGATCAAAAACCTCGCGCAGATCGTCGGAACTCTTCACGGTTAACGTCAGGAAATAGAGGTGCATATGCGAGAGGCCAATACCATCATCAACAACGGCAAGCCGCCGAATCGCCCTGGACAAAAGCCGCGAGGAACGCCGCACGGCACATAAGGCACACAGCAGATGCTGATTGCACCAGAAAGGCGAGGAAATCCGGAAGCTACCCGAATCGTACCACCGCTCGACCGAAAGGATCTGGGCACAACACCGCACTTTCCTCAGGCGATCCATCAAACCAAAGTCATACAATGTTTGACTTTCCAACAGTTCCATGGCAGAATCCGCGAACTGAACGCTGCGGGCCTTGGCCTGTTCGTACCGCTGAAGTTTTCTCGGGATCCCGTCAAAATCGCAACTTAAAGCAAAGCCCTGAAGTTCTGAGTCGTCAAAATCCAGAACGGAAGGCCCGGGATCCCCCTTTTCGGGGCTATCCACGCCGCCCTCCCTTCCGCATTGAACCGCCCACCGCCATTAGCGTCCGCCGCCCGCCCGCGTCCAGGCAATCCCAGCACGCCGCCAGCGCGCGAAGTTCACGGCGTCCCCTGGCCGATTGCATCATCCGCCAAAAGGATGCGGGCAAATGCCGCGGGGGGCTATCCACCCCCCGACACCCCCGGACTTGCCCACGTCTCCCCCTGCCTGGCGGGAAGTTTGCGGCACCAGACCCCGTTGCGAGGTTACAGTTCTTGGTGCCAAATGGCGTTTTCGACCCCGCCGACGCCACTTTCCGCAAGGTTTGAGCCCTAGCTGGTGCAGTATTCGCCCCATTTTGACTGTTTATGACAGCACCGGCCAGAACGCGACAATCGCCGCTGTTGGCAACGGTTTGCTCACTGTTTTGCTTGGGACAGGCAGAGACCGGCAAAGACTGGTTTTGACCCGCCGGGGACGCCAGGAGGTTACAGAAGTTGGGGTCAACGCCAAGCGGAAACCGGGGGAGCAACTGGAGCGCCGCGGCCGCCGGAAACTGCCCGCGATCCGCGTAATGCTTTTCGGTCTGCCTGAAATCGGCATGGCGCATCAACTGCTGAGTCAGAGGAATCGTTGCGCCAGAGGCAACCAGCATTGTGGCAAACGTCCCGCGGAAAGCGTGGAAATCAAGGCGACGGCCCAAATCGTCCTTGAAGGACAAGCCCGCCGCGGCAAGGTCCGCCTTCAACACTGAAACATCCGGCAGGCCGCCAGGGCCGAATACCAACGGGCCGGCGGCACCGGATCGCAAAGAGGCCAACGCCGCCGCGGCATCCGGGTGCAGATCGATACGAGCACACTTGGCGTTTTTGGCGATCGACGCACGCACCAGAACACAAGCGCCGCCATCCGACAAAACCACATCATCCCACCGCAACGCAGCGAGTTCCTTACGGCGCAGGCCCGTCAACGCGGCCACCAAATACGGCACCGCCCGATCACCGGAAACGGCCAGAAGCCGACGTAACTCACCCGGCGTAAACGCACGGCGATAGTGCTCCGCTCGAGCTGTATCCACACGCTCGATTTCGCCCAGCGGATCAACACTAAGTCGGCCACGCTTCACCAGCCACCGAACAAAATGGGCCAAGTCGGCAAGATAGTCGTTACAGCTTTTGGGTGACAGACCGCATCCGGCCCGCCACTTGACAAATCCGGATGATGACAAATCGGATAACATCATCCATGAGCACCCCAGAAACAACTTGCCCAACCGCCACCCAACGCAACGAACATACATGGAATCCCGGCCAACCGACCGCAGTTCAGCAGTAAACTCGGCCAAATGATCAGACAACGGACGTCCCTGAGCCTCGCGCTGTTTCGCTCGGGGAATAAGCCCGACGGACTCGTGTTCGGCCTCGGCAACAACCGCCCGCAACCGTCGCTGCGCAACGACCTTATCCCGCGTGTGCAGCCGGATACGCGAAAGCTTGCCGCCGGGCAATCTGTAAACGCCCTGGTATTCACCGGCCCATGCCGTAACTTTGACCACACGTTCGATCATGCCAAGCCCCTCCCACGATCCCGAATTCGAAGGGCGTCCGACAACGGCCATCGGGAAGCTCTGCGGAACTTCACGGGCTTGGGAAATTGCCCGTCCGCCACCATGCGGCTAACCGTCCGCTCGCACACGCCCAGCAGCCGCGCCACTTCGCCGCGCCTGAGCATGCGTTCGGGCTCGCTTGCCGCCCCCTTAAAATCTCGCATATTCGCATTCATGTTAAACCTCCCAAACCCGCTAGAATCAACGATGCCATCGCTTACGCCGTAGTATGAACAGTGACAGGCTCAAAAATGCCTTGTTGACGGCCGCCAGTTTTTTTTGCAGCGCAAAAAAAACTGGCGGACCACCTCAACCAGACAACATTGGAAGAGCAGAAACGGGGCGTAGAACGAAAGATAAGTAGGGAGATGATTCGAGTACCATCCAACACAACACAATGCCGGAAATGGGCGTTTCCGGCGATCCTGAACGAAACTACACAAAAGCGAATTCATACGCCCCCCTCGGGCGGATCAACCGCGCCGCCCAGATCAACCGCACTGGACGAACTCCGCGACACCAAAACCGGCAAGAATCCCGCAAACCGCTCAGGCACAAAACCCGCTTCCGCAAACGCCACGTCCAAGCACAGCCGCGCGTACGACAAAAGCATGGCGTCGGTCGGAAAGCGACCGTACGCCTGGTAACGACATTCCAGATCAGCCTGGAAGCGATCCAGAACGCCCTTAGCCATGCCGAAATACTTCGATTCACTTGGCAGCATTGGGCACCGCCTTCCCGCGCGCCAGCGCGACCACCAACTGCCGTTCCTTGCCGACATACACGGTGCACGGAAACTTGGCCGACTTCCCGATCAGGGGCCTGTACTTGTCCGCTTCGACCTTATCCGCGGCCTCTTTACCGATCGTCAAATCGGTCGGCACCAGGCGATCATCGCCGTTACGCAGCCGATCAGCGCTCATGACCTGGACAACGTACTCGCCGCCGTAACTCGCGCCCTCTTTGCTCTTGCCCTCGGGCCGCTGAAACACGTTGAGGACAACGCCGGATAACTCGAACCTACTTGGATATTGAGACATCTCCATGGGAATGCTCCATAAAAAAAACAAATCACCCGAGGCCGAAATGGACCCGGCGCGACTGAAGCATCCTAACAGGGAAATGATCACACCGCAAGTGTAATCACCCTCCCGTGTCAACAACCGCCGATTGAGACCTGTACACCCGAGGAAGATTGTGCCGCCCGCGCCACCAATCCGAAACCGTCCCCATCACACGAAACAAATAATGTCGCTGAGAGTAAACCCCCGTCGCCCGGCACACTTCGCGGAAAGAACCAATCCCCAGTAACTTGCAATACTTATTACGCGTCGCCGCCGAATGCACCAACTCAAGCACACGATAGCCATACATCTGGCCCATCACCAACGCCCCAATGGCCGACTCAATATCTTGAAAAACTCCGTGCCCATCACCGCGCAAGCCACCCTCGCAGGACATTGCATGATCGATAACACGCTTACACTTAAAATAATCATCGCGTTCCATCGGAACACTTCGAAAACCGCGATTAACAGACCGACCCATAGAATTCACTCCAAACGCACCGTACAACACTGATGACACACAATAACAAAGCCGAACCGACGCCACAAGATCAAAACGCAACATCGGCGGCGTCACACACCACTTCGGGAGCGTCACACAACACTTCGCCGAGAGAGGACCCCGCCACGGTCCGCGGCATGACAACATCATGCGACTGCAACTCGTACAAGCCGTACTTGGCGTTAAACGCAAGCCGCTGACAATCGCCCGCCCCCGCCTGCGCCCACTCCTGCTCAACCCGCCAATCCTCCCTGGCATCAAGTGAATCAACGCACCAGCCGTAGAACTCCCCCATACAGCGCGACAACATACGCCGCGGCGGGCCCGTAACAACCCGGTATGCCTCCAGCCGATCGGCCGGATCCAGCGACGCAAACTTCATCGCGTACTTAAAAACTTCGCAGCAAACCGGCAACAAACTCTCCGCCCCCGCGGCCACGACCGGCCGACAATCAACGTAATGACTATCGCCGGTAACCGCCAGCCACTGATCCTGCAACGCCGGCCAGCGCCACCAAATATCACGCGTGCCGTCCGGCCTTACCCCCCGATCCACCTGCTCCAACGGCAACGGATCATATGTCATAATCAACATATGAATATGCGGATGCCACTGCCCATTCCTGCCCCGAATAACTTCAATGCTGTACATGGCTCCGGAAATCCACTTGAACTCCGTCGCATGATGCCGAGAATTGCGCGCAATTCGCATGAACCCAAACGCCGCCTTGATGTGATCAAACACTTCCAGCAGACTGTCCGAACTCTTCACGGTCAACGTCAAGAAATAGAGATGCGTACGCGAAAGGCCAATCGTATCATCAACCACCGCAAGCCGCCGAATCGCCTTGGACAACAGCCGGGAAGACCGCCGCACCGCACACACCGAACACAACAAATGCTGACCGCACCAGAACGGCGAAGAAATACGAAACGCACCCGATTTGTGCCAACGCTCGACGGTGAGCACCTGCGCGCAAGACCGCACTTTCTTCAGCCGGTCCATCATCCGAAAGTCATACAACGTTTGACTTTCCAAAAGTTCCATGGCAGAATCCGCGAATTGAACGCAACGGGCTTTGGCCTGTTCGTACCGCTGAAGTTTTCTTGGGATCCCGTCAAAATCGCAACTTAAAGTAAAGCCCTGAAGTTCTGAGTCGTCAAAATCCAGAACGGAAGGCCCGGGATCCCCCTTTTCGGGGCTATCCATCCCGCCCTCCCTTCCGCAGTGAACGCCCCACCGCCAACAACGCCCCCCGACCCTTAACAGTCAGGCCGTCCCAACACGCGGCAAGTGCTCGCAGTTCACGCCGTCCCTTAGACGATTGCGTCATCCGCCAAAAGGAGGCAGGCAAATGCTGCGGGGGGCTTTCCACCCCCCGACACCCCCGGACTTGCCCACGTCTCCCCCTGCCTGGCGGAGAGTTTTCCGCACTGGACCCCGTTGCGAGGCCCCAGTTATTGGTACCAAATGGCGTTTTTAACCCCGCGGACGCCACTTTCCGCAAGGTTCGAATCCTAGTCCCCCAGTTTTCTGACCCATTTTGACTATGTGTGACAGCCCCGGCCAGAGCGGGACAGTGTGCGCTGGTTCCAAAGGTTTGCTTACCGGTAATGGCTGGCAAGCTTGCTCTGGAATCATCTGGTCCGGTCCGAGCGCACGGGTTGCTGTGCGGAATTTCGCCCAGATTGCAAGGGGGTGGTCAGCCTCGGAGGGGGCGTTACAAGAAAAAATGTACCGGACCTCTTTGCTTTTTCTACCACCAACGTATGGACGGGTCGACAACTTCCGCCCATCGCACAATTCCGCCTGCCATGGAGTGGACCGACTTGAAACCCGCATCACGTAATATAGCGGCGGCTTGTAATGACCGCACACCGGATCGGCAAAAGGCGACTACCCGGTGATTCCGCCATGGTTCCAGTTCTATTAATCGTTTGGGCAACTCGTCCAGGGGAATAAGCAGCGCCTGGTCAATATTGGCGATGTCCCATTCTTCCTGGTAACGCACGTCCAATAGAAGCAACTTTTTTCCCGCTCGCCGGGCCGCATGAACCTCGTGCGGATGAAGTTCCCAGTCCGGGTCAATGGCCACATTCGTATTATCAAGCTCTTGAGTTGTTACATTCATCAGAAATCCTTTACAACAATCTCGCTCCAGCATCATGACTTTAACATAGAGCGATCTGTGACATTATGCAAATATATGTATATTATATTCGACATAATATATACTTATATAAAGGCGGCTGGTGCGGCAAAAAAATACACACGTCTTCGTGTTTCCGAAGGGGCGGCCGCTTATTACAGAGTATATTTGCCGGATTAGACACTGTCCCGAACTAATTTGTATCGGAAATGCTTTTCATTGGGCATCATCAGCCGGGCGGTAAAAACCGTCTGCGATGCAGGTACGACCTCGCCGGTGAGCTTAAGCACATGGCGATAATCGGCCCATAAATAAGTAAGGCCAATATCGCCGCCTTATTTACCCAGTGATGACAACCGCGTTGCGGTGGGTTTGGGCGGTGTTCATTTCTTCGGCGGTGGGGCTTTTGCCGGTTTGGATCATCTTGACGAAGCAGTCAAATAAGTAGGTTGCGTCATGCGGGCCGGGGCTGGCTTCGGGGTGATATTGCACGGCAAAAACCGGTTCGGAGGTCATGCGGAAGCCTTCGAGTGTCTGGTCATTAAGATTGATATGCGTCGGTTCGCCACCATGTTTCCGCAGAGACTCTACCTCCACGGCAAAGCCATGATTTTGAGAGGTTATTTCCACCTTCCCGGTGCCGATATTTTGTACGGGTTGATTGCCGCCGCGATGGCCGAATTTTAATTTATACGTGCCGGCACCCAGGGCCAGGCCCAGAAGCTGGTGGCCCAGACAAATGCCAAAGATAGGCTTTTTGCCGATGAGTTTTTTCAGTGTGGCCTGGGCATAGGCGATGGGTTCGGGGTCGCCGGGACCGTTGCTGACAAATACGCCGTCGGGCTTATGGGCCAGAATTTCTTCCGCGGAAGTCGTGGCGGGGACAACCGTTACCCGGCAGCCGCTTTGGGCAAGATTACGGAGAATATTGCGTTTGGCGCCACAATCTACGGCAACAACATGGTGATTAGCTGAGCCATGATGATCTGATCTTTGGGCCCAGACGCCCTTATCCTGCGCCCAGTGATACACCTTATCCGGCGTGACCTGCCGCACCAGATCCACTCCCACCAGCCCGCTCCACGCATTGGCTTTGGCTACGAGGGCGGCGTCATCGGAAATCAGAGCCGGGTCCGTACAGATAACACCTTTTAAAGCTCCTTGCGTTCTGAGCTTACGAACTAGAGCGCGGGTGTCAATCCCGGCGATGCCCGGGACGTTGTGCCGCAGCAGATAGTCGTGAAGCGATTCAACGGACCGATAATTGCTTACCAAGGTTGAGAGTTCTTTGATGATAAAGCCTTCTACCTGGGGATGTAGAGATTCCTCATCCGAACTATCGGCGATGCCATAGTTGCCAATCTGCGGGCAGGTCATGGTGACAATTTGCCCGCGGTAAGACGGATCGGTCAGAATTTCCTGATATCCGCTAAGCGAGGTGTTAAAAACAACCTCGCCAGCGTGGGCGACCGAAGCGCCGAAGCCCAAGCCAGAGAATATCGTTCCGTCTTCCAAGGCTAGTTTGGCGGCTGGCAATTGTGGCATTCTTAAGTCCTTGCGTTGGTTATGGGTTTATAAAGTCATAGTCGTACTCGGACAGGCTTCTGGCCCGTTCACCTTGGCCGCTGTTTCTCTGTTTTCAGTAGCGTGCGAACTGCTATCTATCGCAAGCGCCCGGCGGGCAGGAATTATAGCAGATCGTGCGGCAAAATGGTATGCCAAAATGGGAGACAAAAAGTGCATCTGCGTTTTGCTCAATGCTTTATCCAACCTCGCGAAATTGGGTGGTATAAAGTTGCCGATAGGTTTCACACGCGGAAAGAAGATCCTGGTGTTTGCCCATTCCTACGATTTTTCCGGCGTCCAGACAGATAATAATATCCGCGGAAACAATGGTACTGAAACGGTGGGCAATGACAAAACTGGTGCGGTTTTTCATAAACTCTTTCAAGGCCATGGCGATTTTGAATTCGCTTTCCGTGTCGATCTGGCTCATGGCTTCGTCAAAAATTACTATCGCCGGATCGCGCAGAATGGCCCGGGCGATGGCGATGCGCTGGCGCTGGCCGCCGGAAAGGCGAATGCCGCCCTGGCCCACCAGCGTGTCATAGCCTTCCGGAAATGAGCGGATAAATTCATCGGCGAAACTTTTAATGCTCGCTGTCATGACCTCCTCACGTGAGGCATGCCGCCGGCCATAAGCGATATTGTTGTAGATGGTGTCCGCAAAAAGAAATGTTTCCTGCGTTACCAGGCCGATTTGCTTGCGAAGCGACGCGAGGGACACCTCGGCAGTATCAATGCCATCAATCTTAATGCTCCCCGAAGTTGGGATATAAAGTCGGGGAAGCAGGGACATCAAGGTGGTTTTCCCCGAACCGTTACCGCCGACAATCGCCGCCGTTTGCCCAAATTGGACGGTCAGCGAGATATCCGTGAGCACCTGTTGATCATGTCCGGGATAGGTGAAGCTCACGCGCTCAAAGGAAATATTTCGGCCATGCCGGGGCAGGTGACGGAGTTGGTGGGAATAATTGGGCTCGGAGGGGGAATCAATGATTTCAAAAATTCGTGTGGCGGCGGCGTTGGCCTGCTGGAGTTTGGCGTTGACATCAGCGAGTTTACGCAGCGGTTCAAAAATGGCGGCAAAGCAAGCCATGAGAAAAAAGAAAGAATCTTTGTTGATGCTGTTCTGCAGAACGAACTTGGCGGCGATTAATATTGGAATGCTGCCAAGGATAATGGCCACCGTCTCAACGGTGGGGCGAGACATGGCGGAATAGTGGCTCATTTTTTTCTGCTGCTGGTAAAGCAGGCGGTTGGCCTGGGTAAAACGCCGGCGTTCATAGCCTTCGCCGGAATAGGCTTTGACAATCCGTAATCCGGCCAGAGTTTCGGACATGATTGTCAACATGCCGGACCACTGTTCCAGGCCGCGGCGGCTGGCTTTTCGCATGTGCTTGGCAAACTTGCGGATGATGACGGCGATAATGGGCATAACCAGTACGGTGCCCAGGCATAATCTCCAGTCAATCCAGAGCGCCACGATGGCCACGCCAATGGCTTTGGCCGGTTCCAAAATCGTTTTACCCAGCAGGGTCGATACGCCCTCGGTTAGAGCACCGGTATCCTGAGTCAGGCGGCTAGTAAGATCCGATGTGCCGTTTTTCGCCAGATAGCTTGCGGGCAGTTGGACGATTCTGTTGTACATTCTTCGTCGCAGGTTAATGACCACCCGCGCCGCAATGGTCATAGATAGATACTGCTGGTAATAGCGGAAAACACTCCCAATAATGCACAGAATAATAAACGCTGCGATGACCCAGACCAGGCTCATCAGCGGGCTTTGCGGCATCGCTGCGACCGTGGCTACAAAGTCTCGCATGTACCATGGCCGCCCGGGCAGGGACAGGAGAACCGGGGGCAAAGTTGTGCCGTTATTGGAGCTGATCGCCAGTCGGACTTTTTGCCCGGCGGCGCTGGACGCCAGCATGGCCAACATGGTTTGCCAATGCGGGCTTTGCCGGGTCGTTTTACCTTGGGCGTTAAGCAGCGCAACCGATACAATGCGATCCCCGGTTTTCAGGATTTTTAAGGGTGGTGGCGTTTGCGGCGTGATTTGGGCAATGACCACCGCCAGTGCATTTTCCTGCACGGATGTGCTTAAATTCAAAATTTTCAGATGCAGCCGCTGTTGCACCGCGGACTGATTCGCCCAACCGTGCACGCCTTCGGTGCTGATGAAAATTTTCATCACCGGCAGCAGGGTTGCAATTCCACTGGCATAGGATACGCCTACTCCTAAAGCACAGAGAAAACCGATAATGGCCGCTGTGCGATACGGCCATACCCCTTTAATTACCCGCCAAAGTGCCTGCATACAGCCTCAATTTCGCCGAACAACATTCCGGTTATTCTACAGATTGCCCAGGGTTATGAATAGCATGGCTTCGCCAGCTAGGAGCCTGTCCGAGTAATCGCCGGGTTGCGACGGCGTGATTTTTGGCCACCATCAAGAAACGGCGACGATGGCGTACCTGACACGGATGGTACTCCGAGGAGCCGCGCCGCCGAGGGGGGCCAAAAAGCACACCGCC
>DAHXLH010000041.1:0-7127 GCA_027366115.1 Phycisphaerales bacterium | reverse complement strand
GGGGGGGATTGCATGTTCATCGTTCGCGGTGGAGGTCGGCATTATGCTCCTCTATTTTCCCGCGGATTCTGGATATCCGCCCAGGATAAGTTGAATCGCGCCAGATATTTCCGGAGCCGGTCGGCGTCGTTAGCCACGCGCTTGGTTTGGCGAGAAACGGCAAATAACTCCCGCCCCGCTTCAGACAAATTGGTCGAGTATTCACATACGGTTAAAACTTCCGCAAGTTGCGCACGATCGAACCGATCGAGGGCGGCCAGGGCTGAGGGCGACAAGTAACGATGAAGTATTAGCTGGGGCGTATCAACTGGCGTACCCTGCCAGGAGTGTTTCAGATGAGCAATTTCCGCCTGCACAAGTTCCAGCGAGATTCGCGCGCCGGGAGCCAGCGTGGCCATACGATTGAGCGACGCATTAAGATCCCGAAAGTTGCGTTTCCATAATGCGGCCGGCGAGGTGGCAAAGGAGAGAAATGCCTCACGTGCTTCACGGTTAAAAGTAATCTGCTTGCCGTTAAGGCGTGCGAATTGTTGAAGTTCGTAATTCAGGTTCGGTTCAATATCCTCCGGGCGGTCCTTGAGCGCGGGCAGATGAAACTCCCACAGGTTGATGCGAGCCAGCAGATCCTCGCGAAAATGCGAAGCAGTTCCACAAGTCGAAAGATCGCGGTTGGTACCGGCCAACAACTGAAAATCGCTTTCGACTTCGCTGTCGGATCCCACCGGCAGAAAGCGCTTTTCCTCCAGCGCTCTTAAAAGCATAGCTTGTTCGTCGGCACCGAGTTCTCCGATTTCATCAAGAAAAAGAACGCCTTTATCCGCAGCCCGCAAAAGGCCGGGCCGGCTGGAAACAGCCCCGGTAAATGCTCCTTTGGTGTGCCCGAAGAGGGCAGACATTGCGGAGTCACCGCGAATGGTGGCACAGTTTACCTCAACAAACCGCCCATCCATTTGCCGGCGGGATTTTTTTAATTCATAAATTCGCCGCGCCAACTGACTTTTTCCAGCCCCGGTCGGTCCCGTAAGCAGCAGCGGAGCTTTGCTGCTTACAGCCACATATTCTATTTTCTCAATCAGGGCGTTAAACGCGGCATTGCGGGTATCAATACCGTGTTTAAGAAAAGACAGACTTTCAGATTTCTCCTGCTGGAATCGGGAGGCCAATGTATCGTATTTGGATAAATCTAAATCAATAATTGTGTATCCGCCGGCCTCGCCGGGGCGGTGGCCGCCGGGGGGTGAGGTTTGAATTAACTTGGCTGGAAAGTAGCGGGCCTCGGTTAAGAGAAACAGACATATCTGCGCCACATGCGTCCCTGTGGTGATATGCACGAGATATTGCCGTTCCTCCGGTGTAAATGTGCAACGGCGGGAAAAATCCAGCAGTGCGGTATAGACATCTTCAAAATCCCACGGATCACGAAATTCAACCTGATGCAGGTGAACCGTAGTTTCCGGTGATACGCCGGCAATGTCGGCGATGATCTGGTCGGCCAATTTCTGGTACCGCTTCTGGTAAAGCAATTCCAATTGATCAATCAGCAAATCCGGGTGCCGGCACAGCGCGACATTGGGCCGCCACCGATCCCACCGCCGCACCCCAACCCCGGAATCCAAAACCGGGCCAAGCAGACTGAAGACAACTGTTCCGGCATTTGACATAGATTATATTATAAGGTTTTATTTTAAAAGATAAACTCAACGTCGTCCGCGAAGGAAGCACAGATTGTGCAAACCTATAACTTATATGGATTTACGACTTTTTATTGGTGATTTTTTCCGCTGGCACGCAGTGTGCTTCTATATCGATGTCCGCCGGGGATTTTTGTTACGCCCGACGCGGCGAGCTTGATGCAAGGAGTTCATCATGGCCAACAAGGGTTTATTTCAATCGGTGGTCGGGCAATGGTTTCCAGCCACGAATGCGCTCAACAGCGAAGCAGCGCCCGCTTACGCGTTTTCCGCCAAGCATGCTCTGGCGCAATATGCCGCCACCGGCTGCTTCAACGGCACGTTCTATGCCAGCGCGGCAACGCAGCTTGCCGAAATCCATCGCCTGGCAATGACAGTGGAACCGGAGTTCGTGGCGAAAACCGCCCTTTATTCCCGGCAGCAGGGGAAAATGAAAGACATGCCGGCATTTTTGTGCGCTGTGCTGTCGGTGCGTTCACCCGGATTGATGGCGGAAATTTTCGACCGCGTCATTGACTCGCCGAAGATGCTTCGGAACTTCGTACAGATAATGCGTTCCGGCGTGGTTGGTCGAAGGTCGCTGGGGACGCTGCCCAAACGGTTGGTGCAACACTGGCTTCAGCAGGGATCAGATGAGGCTCTGTTCGTCGGATCCGTGGGGAATGCTCCGTCTCTGGCGGACATTATCCGTATGGTTCACCCCAAGCCGGGCACGGCCAGCAGAAAGTCGCTTTATGCGTATTTGATCGGCCGGGAATTTACAACTGCGGACTTGCCGGAACTGGTGCAGGAGTTTGAAGCATTTAAGCGCGATCCGCGCAGGGCGGTTCCGGATGTTCCGTTTCAAATGCTCACGAGTTTGAGCCTTCCGGCACAGGCGTGGCGTGTGGTCGCACAGCGCGCAAGCTGGCAGACCGCACGGATGAACCTGAACACATTCGCCCGCCATGGCGTCTTCGACGATGAGGATGCGGTAGCGGAAATGGCGGAAAAAATTGCGGATGCCGATCTGATCCGTTCCGCACACGCCATGCCGTATCAGCTCTTGGCGGCATACCGGATGACGCAAAATGTGCCACCGCCGATAGCGGCGGCACTGCAGGCGGCAATGGAAATCGCCACACGAAACGTGCCGGAACTTCCGGGGCGAGTGGTGGTATGCCCGGATGTTTCGGGTTCCATGGTATCCCCGGTTACGGGGTATCGTAAGGGTTCCACCGGTGCGGTGCGTTGTGTGGATGTCGCCGCGCTTGCGGCGGCCGCGATTTTGCGACGCAACCCCTCGGCGACGGTGATTCCGTTTGCCACAGGCGTTGTGTCCCTTCGATTAAATCCCGCGGACAGCGTGAGCACCAATGCGGAGAAACTCGCGGCTGCCGGTGGCGGCGGAACGGATTGCTCGGCCCCGCTGCGGGAGTTAAACCGCAATCGCGCACGGACGGATCTGGTTATCTACGTTTCAGATAATCAGTCCTGGATTGACGCCCGAACCGCCGGGCAGTCAACGGAGACGATGCTGCAATGGAATGCGCTGAAAAAGCGCAATGCCAATGCCCGTATGATCTGCATCGATCTGGTACCCAATACCAACAGCCAGACGATCGAGCGGACGGATATTTTGAATATTGGCGGGTTCAGTGATGCGGTCTTTGAACTGGTCCGGCTTTTTGCATCCGGGGATTTACCTCCGGAGCATTGGGTTGGAGTCATTGAGGCCCGGCGGATTTAACCATGCAGTCAATGGATGAAAATGGGCGGCCTGTATCGGACACAGGCCGCCCATCGGGGCCGGAGGCAATATAGAAGCAACTGATTTTGAAACAAGGGGCGGCGAATGCCGATGAAACTACAGGCTTGTAACCTCAAGGTCGTGGGTTCGATTCCCACCTGCTTCAGGACTTTGTTCTGGAGCGGTAGCTCAGTGGTAGAGCGCGCGTTTCATCACTGTTGTCGCCGCTCCTGTTGAAAAGCACCGCCGCTGTGAATGCAGGTCGGACTACATTGGCACGAGCTTTCCGTTTTGTGCGGAAAGCCTGCCGGTTCGAATCCGGCGTGGCTGCGGAGTCCGCAGCTTCCGAGTCGGACCAACATTTGTCACAGAGGCGGTCCTGATACGAAAAAAGCGAATTTCGGCCCAAAGGCCCAAATATGATTATCATGGACTTTAACTCAGGAGGAATAAACATCATGGAAACTTCCACCACGGCACAAGCGGAAGCGGCTGAGAAAAGCAAAACAGTCTTTACGCCCACAGGCGAAGCAACCGCACTATTACCGGCACGCGAGGCACATCTGACACCCATTACCGTTATTGGAACAGAAACAATTCGCCGCACTTTTGACGATTTATGCATCAAACAGGCGCTGAATTCACGTGCGGCACCGGGTGTGGCTCAACTGGTGCTGAACCCGGATGCCCATTGCGGCTATGGCGCGCCGATCGGATGTGTGATGGTATCTCCGACGCATATTTATCCTGGCCCGGTGGGGGTTGATATTAAATGCTCCATGAGTCTGCTGCAGACCAACGTGCCGGAAGACGCAATTAAAGATGCTCCAACCCGTCGCGCCATTATTCAGGCCATCACACAACGCGTACCAACGGGGGCTGGCCGGGGGCAGCGCAGTGCGGCAAAATCCCGCCATGTTGGACCGAGCTTGGGAAAACAGGCGGTACTGGAGGGTGCGTCGCCATCGGTGCTGCAACAGCTTGGCATCCCCGCGCACTGGGCCTTGTATTGCGAAGATTCACATCATCTCGGCCATGACCAATCGGTGGGGGCACTGGCCCAGCGGTTTGATCATCTGACCGACACGGTTGGCAACCGTCTGGCGGATAAATTTACACAACTGGGGTCCTACGGTGGCGGCAACCATTTCGGCGAGTGTGAAATTGTGCAGGTGTGCGAAGGAAAAGAAGATGTTGCGGAGGCTTTTGGCCTGCGCGATGGCTATGCCGCATTCTTGTCGCATTGCGGCAGCCGCGGTTTTGGTTTTCAACTGGCGCACCGTCAGTTTCGCGCGCTGCAGGAGCAATTTGCAAAATGGGGCACGCCGTTCCCCGGAGGTGATAAGGAACTGGTCTATGCCCCGCTTGGAACTCCGGAAGCTGATGCGTATCTTGATGACATGGCACTGGGGGCTAATTATGCCACGATTAATCACATGTTGATTAATGCGCTGGTGCTGGAAGCCTTTCAGGAAATTTTGCCGGGGACCGTCGGAACGCTGGTCTATTTCATCAGCCACAATATTGCCCGGCAGGAGCCGACGGATGTCCGGCTCATAAATGGCAGGTTGACCCAATGCGGTACCGCAACCGCCTGGGTGCATCGCAAGGGTGCCACGCGGGCACTACCGGCCGGGCACCCGTCGCTTGCGGGTACGCCATTCGAACATGTCGGCCATCCGATTTTATTACCCGGTAATCCGCAGTCCGGATCCAGCGTGATGGTCGCCGGTCCCGGCGCGGAGAAAAGCTGCTATTCAGTTAACCACGGCGCGGGCCGTATGAAAGGGCGCAAAGCGGCGATTCGTGAATTTGATCAGGCGGCCATTAACCGCAGCTTTGATGAAGCGGATATTCTGACGAATTGCCGGAACTATCCGATGGATGAGGCTCCGGCGGCGTACAAGGATTTTTCAGAAGTGATTAACAGCGTGCAATTGGCCGGACTGGCGACGGAAGTTGCGAGGTTGCGCGCGAGGTTTGTTATTAAAGATGCGGACAAGGCGGATGATTAACAGGCATCCGACAGGTGAAACATGAAGATCATTGAACTCGATGGATCGCAGGGTGAAGGGGGCGGGCAGATTCTGCGCACGGCGCTGTCACTTTCGATGGTGACGGGCAGGGCTTTCCGCATCATCAACATTCGCGCCAAGCGCCCCAAGCCGGGATTGCTGCGGCAGCATCTGACAGCCATCAAGGCGGCGCAGAGCATCTCGAATGCTCAAGTCCGCGGCGATATTCCCGGCAGCGACGAGATCGAATTCAAACCGGGGAAGATTCTCCCCGGCCCCTACTCGTTTGCGGTGGGAACCGCCGGCAGCGCCACGCTGGTGTTGCAGACCATTCTGCCGCCGTTGATGCTGGCGGAGGCGAAATCGGAAATTACTATCGAGGGCGGCACACATAACGCCTTTGCGCCGCCGTTTGATTTTCTCGCGGAGAGCTTTCTGCCGCTGATCAACCAAATGGGGCCGCAGGTAACCGCCGAGCTGGAACGTCCAGGCTTTTATCCGGCGGGCGGCGGACGCTTCACGGTTGATATTGCGCCGTGCGTCACGTTAAAGCCACTGGAAGTGACCGAGCGCGGCGATATTGCATCACGCTGTGCGGTTATTCTGACATCCGGACTTTCCTTGAATATTGCCGAAAGGGAAAAAGCGGTATTGCACAAACGTCTCGGTTGGCCGATTGACTCGCTGCATATTAAGGATTTCCCCTCCAGCGCTGGCCCGGGCAATGCGGTGATAGCAAAGCTCCGATCCACCGCAGTCACGGCCATTTTCACCAGCTTCGGAGAGAAGGGACGCGGTGCCGAGGCAGTGGCGGAATCCGTATGCAACCAGGTGCGAAGGTATTTGTCCGCGGGAGCACCGGTGGATGAACATCTGGCGGATCAGCTTCTGATTCCCATGGCCATGGCCGGCGCGGGAACTTTCTGTGCCCAATCACTGACGCAGCATACGCGCACCAATATGGATGTGATTACACGATTCATGGACCGGCGATTTCAACTGCGGCAGCAGGCGAACGAAACGTATCAGGTGACTCTGCCAGCGTGTGCGAGCACCGAAGCATTGACATAATTTCATCTTCCAGAGCGTATAATTCAGCCCGGAGAATCATCATGCACGAGCACGCCCATGAACTTATTGCGGAACTGCCGCAATGGAACAACGGAGAGGGTATTGATCTTCCGGGATTTATCGGGTGTGTGGGGCGCTATGACCATGCCATCGGATATGCGACGATATTCTGGCCCGATTTTGTCATTTACGAAGACTGCATTTGCGTGGCTCCCCCCGATCCCGCCACTTTTCGTTCGTGGCTGTCGCGGTTCAAAGGCAACCGGACGGAAACAGAAAAGATGATCAACCATCTGCACATTGCAGACCTGTTCGTGAATTCGGAATATCCACCGACCGGTCGCATATTGCACCACATGGGAAAGCTGCTGCAGGACATGTGGGGATGCCGGCTTCGACGCGATTTCCCCGATCGCCAGATCAGTGTTCAGTTCTTCGAGGATGACGCTGCGGGGCTTACCGATGGCTACATAATAACCGTGTGGCAGACCCACATATAGTAATGGGTGTCCCCACTCAATTGTACACTGACCCCCGTGCAAAATGGCAACGGTCCATGCGCCGTGGCTTTCCCGCATTGCCGGATTGAATTGGCATCACTGGGCACAGCCGCAACACGGA
>DAHXLH010000193.1:0-15013 GCA_027366115.1 Phycisphaerales bacterium | reverse complement strand
GCCCGCATGTCCGGCGCAATGTCATAAACGCTGCGCACTTCCAGCGTGCGCTGGAAATCGGCTGGGGACATCGGCCTGTCGAGCGTAACATGAATTACCGCAGCGCGGCCAGGGCGGATGTTAATAAAATTATCTGAATATGTTGCCGCGGTATCCTTCAGGTTGGCCCAGACCCACAACGCCGGTGCATTGGCATCCAGATGCAAATCATAATGCTGCCCGCCACCGGTGATGTTCACGGCAACATGCGGTTTGTGGATCTTTAATTCCAGCGGCCGGCCAAAAAATAACACATTATCCGCCACCGTTACGCTGCCCACACGCACCTCCGGCCAGATCAGCAGATTCGCCATACCGTGGCTATGGATCATATCGGCCAAGTCCAGCGTATGGGCTCTGCGGCTGCTACGGGCGGGAATGCGAACCGTCATGTCGCCATGCTGGAGTACTGTTCCGGCGGTATCCGTGACCCACCAGCGTAAATCCCCGGAGACCTCCTTTTGCCGATCACTGGTGATATACAGTTCCGCCTTACCGGTTTTCGGATCCGGTATGCCGCTGACCAGAATCGGGGCGAAAAAATGCTTCGACTGATATTGCAGGGCCTTGCAGCGGCGGTAATAGTCGGTCATCGAACCGGTTTGCCCCGGCCAGCAATCGTTGAATTGCCAAACGGTGGCGGCCATCGAGCGCGGCATATCACGCCGCCAATGCTCCACACCATAGCGCATACCGTAGGCGTGAACAATTTGCGAAAGCCACAGGGTGTCGTCAAGACTATCCGGGGCCTTGCCAAGATAGGTATTGACGTAGTGCATAATCATGCTGTTGCCGTGGTCGCTGCCGTCACAGTTGTGGAAGCGCATCACGGGCGTATGAATACTTTTGCGGTCTGCGGCATCGGTGTAGGAATCGACCGACATCGGAACCGGGAAGGATTGCAGGCCAAACTCGGTAACAAAACCCTCAATGCTCCGATACTGTGAAAATGGAGCCAGGTTGTGCCAGACATCCCAGGTGTGAATATCCCCGCTTCCGGCGGCACCACTGCCCAATTCGTAAAATGCGCTCGGCAGTAACCGATGCACCGTGCCGCCAATAACCCCGCCGAACAGGTACTGGTAGCCCTTGAAATTCTGAATTTCATTGTTGCCGCTCCAGATCACAATCGACGGATGGTTGCGGCAACGAAACACCTGCTGCTCAATTTCAATTCGCAGGTTATCCATCCACCGTTGGTCATTGACGGGATAGACGGTGTTGGCAAACTTAAACTCGAATTGCAGCATGATGCCCAACTCATCGCAAAGATCAAAGAGTTCATCCTGTTCATAATAGCCCCCGCCCCAAAGCCGAATAAAATTGAAGTTGCATTCAACGGCTTTTTCCATGTACCAACGGATAATGTCCGGCGTGGCCCGTGTGGGAATATTGTCCGCGGGAATCCAATCCGCTCCCTTTACAAACACCGGCACCCCATTGACCTCTACGTGCATCGCCACGCCATTTTGCGGCGGCAGAACCTCCACTTTCCGCAGGCCGACCCGGCGGCTCTTCGTATCCATCACTTTGGCGGCGGAAGAGAGTATCTCCACAACACCGCCAGTGGATTCAAAAAGCTGCGCCTCCACAGCATACAACGGATGCCCACCCACTCCGTTAGGCCACCAGAGTTGGGGATTGGTTATTTCAACCGTGCATTTGGCAGCGCCGTCATTCACCGGGGCGGAAGCTGTTGCCACCACGTCATCGCCGAACATCACGCGGGTGCGTACATGCGCATCGGATGAGGCACCGAACACGGTTGCTTGAATATCCAAGCCAACCGTGCCCGAGGCTTGATGATGTTGCAGAATACCCACATCCGTAATCCGTGCGTCGAAGGCGACAATTTCAAGGGGTTTCCATATCCCCTGGGTCAGCAGAGGTCGGCACCAGTCCCAGCCCCACATGTATGGGCCTTTGCGAATCCATGAGCGCGGGTTGCTTAAATCAACGCCATGCTCTTTTTCATAAGCAACCCGGTTCTTTTCCACGTATGGAGTCAGCGTATCAAACTTAATGCGAATGGTGTTGCTGCCCGCGTTCAGGTGCGGTTTAACATCAAAACTCCATGCCCGAAACATATTATCCGCCTGTCCGATCTGCTGTTCATTGATCCATATCGTCGCCAGCGTATCCAGCCCACGGCATTGAAGCACAATGTGCGGCTTGGCGAAGATTTCCGTGGAAATATCGAACGTGCGTTCATATATCCAGTTTTTCTGCGCGACCCACTGAATTGGTTGCGGATCGACTTCCCGAATATACTGATCCCAGTTCCACATCCAAGCAGCCGAGCCTCCCTTGGCCCCCAGGCCGTTGTTCTCGCGGTAAAAGGGATCGGGAATTTTCCCGGCCCGCATTAAATCGGTATAGGTGGCGCCGGGCACAGTGGCGGGAATCTTTTCTTCAGTGCCTTCTTCGTGCATCGTCCATGTGTCGCCGGTTAAATCCAGCGATAGTACAGATGCCGTCGCCGGCGCAGCCATGGACAGGCCTCGGTGTTGAGCCGAACCGCAACCCCCCAACGCCAACGCCACGCCCGCTCCGGCGGCGGCCTGCAGCATCCGACGCCGCGTTAATGTTTGTGATTCCATGACGTCATTTTCCATTGTGAAACTCCTTCATACGCGGAACTAAATCAAAACTTTATTTCGTAAGCTTTCACGATCTATCGGATCAACTTCGGTTCCAGCGTCATGACCACGGCATCCCGTTGCGGCATAAACAAAACCATACGCGGTGCGGCATCAGGACGCACAACAGTCCCTTTCTCCAGCGCAAGCGCGTAGTTTACACCTTGGTTATTGTAGTACAGTTTATTGATGGTGTTTCGGCCAATACCCGTTCCGCGGGCGGTGCTCCAGGTCATTTCCATCGCCCATTTCAGGGTGCTGCCCGAAGTACGCCGCAAATAAAACGCCAACTGACCTTCACGGCATACGATGTTCATTGTGCCCCCTTGCTTGATCTTAAACCGAATATGCAAATCGCGGCCAAGTAACGCGGTAACAGCCGGATTTCCATCCATCGCCAGCGGTACGCGAACGCCTTTCGCGTCCATCGCCACGAGTCGGATCCCGGCCCGTGGACCACGGCCCTGGTTCGAACTCCAAAGGAAGCCATCAATAACGGGGAGCGTGTAGACCGCCATATCGCTCGTCTCGGCCACTTTCCGATGGTAGGGCGAACGCACATTTTCGTTAAACAGGTGGATGTCACGCACCTTAAATTTGGCACCATGCCAGTAAAAATTCGCGCGAAAAAAACGCGAGTCATACCACACCGTCCTGCGGCCCTGATGTTGCCAATCATGCAACGCCACCACGGAAGTCGCCGGCGTGACGGTAAAGGACTTGCCGTACCAACGACCGCTTTGCTCAAGTGTTTCAACCCGTATGGTACCAGAGCGTGCCATACGCGCAATGAGAGGAAACTGCAGTTCAATTCCTTGTTTCATGGCGGACCATCCGAAAGAGTTTTCCTGCCCCGCTTGCGCATAGGCAAACGCCAGGCATGGCTCGCGGGTAACAACATTAAAGAACCAGTCAACCCACTTTGCGGATCGACCGCCGGGGGAACAGGGTTCCAGTGTTATGACCTCTTGGCCATCACCGCCGATATTCTCCTGATACTGGTAAATTGGATCGCTGCCGAGCATTCGAAAAATAGGGACATCGATCTGGGCGGGGCGACGCTGTGCCGGCATATACGCATTGAGCCGGCTGGGATAATAAGCTTGGCTCCAATAGCCGCCCCAGAGCGTATAGCCATCGGTTGCCGCCTGATCTTTGCAATTGCAAGATGCGAGGATGCCATAATTTTCCGCGAGATGGGCGAGGGTAATTTCATCAATGTACCAAGCCCCGACTGTGGCCGGAAATCTGCCGAACACACGTTTGAACTCTGTCATGTACGCATCGGCGATCCTTATACGCTCCTCCGGTGTGTAGCCGATCGTGAAGTCAACATTAACGTGCCAGTCCCACGCCCATTTTGCGGGGCCACGCCACGGCAGCCCGGCTTTCTCCACCAGCGCACGGGGTACCTCCAGCCAACCCCCGACTTCTGTCTGCACAGTTGCGTGTGTCTTGAAAAGTCGCTGATAGCGTGGATTTATCAAGGCGTCATATTGCAGCGCGAACGTGCAGGGTAAATCAAAGTGCCGCAGCAGCTTGAGCTGATGCTCGGTAGTGCCAAATAGAATGTTTTCCGAATTTGGAGTGCGGGGGTCGGAATTACGCACAAAGTTGTAAATATTGACGATGCGTGGCGCTCTGCGGACAGCCGCGCCGTCATCCTGCGACGGTCCCACCGCGTTCCGTATCCCCAGTAAAACTCCGGGGCCGGCCAGTTGGGCAAGAAAATTGCGACGGTTTAATCTGGCAAAGTTTGTGTCGGCCAATCTGACATTCCCTACGAAGTACCTTCAATTGTTACGCACAAAAAGTTCACACCCCATCAGTTATCACCCAACCGATAAGGCGCGGATGGCGTGGATCAGCCCTCTATTTCCCCTTCCGAAATTGCTCATTGGCGGCCTCAATGGCCTTGAGCATAAAGCTTCGGTCGTTGGTGGGCGTGATGGAATTGTCGTTCAAACCCGACGATTGCGATCTCTCATCAAACGACCACACGGACGCCAGTGGCACCTTCGCCTTAAGAATCGACCCCAGTATTGCGGTGAAAAGCCGGCGGCTCTGCGCCGGTGGTCCAGACGCTCCGAACTCACCCACGTAGAATGGCTTGTGCCACCGTGCCGCTAATTTCGCCCCGCGTGCGATATTTGGCGGCGCAAGTCGGCCGTATTCATGCACACAGATTATGTCGAATGGGGCATTGTCCATTTTCAGCATATAAGCCCACTGGGACGGGCTGTCTTTTTTCCATGTATGATCCATCATGTTGTGCCAGGATGCGGAACGCGGCCGACTGTTGCCCGCTTCAATAATATGGTAGGGATCATACTTTCGCACCAGATGGACAAATCGCCCATACAGTTCCCACATCTGGGCATGGGTGTAATCCCATGAAGGCTTATAGCCGGGGAATTGCGTCTTGGCGTTGGGTAAATCCATCGCCAGATTGAACTCATTGCCGAATTCCCAGCCCCAGATCGCCGGATTGTGCTCGTAGTGTTTGATCATCTGTATGGTATATTGCGTCCAGATGCGGTAGGTGCGGCTTTTGGGATTATTCCACACCGCCAATCCATGCTCGCGGGCAAGTGCGTTGGGCCACCATGTAAAAAACAGACTCGGAATTAATCCGACGTGATAGTGGTTCGCAATCGCGCAAAGCTTGTCCATAGCGCCGAAGTACCGGCTTGGATTCTTTTGATACATCTTTTGCACGTATGCCCGGCACCGCGCCGGGGTTCCCCATACGGCGAGAGCAGGGAATCTAATAAATGGTATGTGATATGTCTCTAATTCCTTGAAGTCGCGTGGAACCGAGGAATCATTGGGGTTCACCAGCAACCGCCGGAGAGCACCGACAAAATTGGCCCCGATTCCGTGATAAGGGCGGCCACCCTTTTCCAATATGCCCGCCGGATCGACGGTCAAGCCATGCCACCGCGTGTTGCGTGCTGTTGCGTGCAGACGCGATTGGGTAGCGCCGTCCGTATTTGGCGCAATTAGAAACCCACAAAAACTTATGCCGACCACCGCCAACCAAACGTACTTCTTCATTTGAACCATATCCTTAAAACTGACAATTTACTTACCTGAAATTTCCAATTACCTTAAATTCGATCCACGCGATATTCCTCACTGATTCTTCTGCGCAAATCTCCGATCCGTCAGGACCGCCAGTAAAGTTAGATATCCATCCACCAGAAACCCTTCATAGCCATAGCATTGGCCCGTCCATGTTTTCCAATCCTTGGTCATGCCGTCGGGACCCATCCCTTGAAAAGAGCCGGCCGCGAAACTCTTCAACATTGGATACAGAATTTTTCTCGCATCGGCCGCCATACCGGTCTGAAACAGCGCCTGAATGGTGAAATAGCAATAGCAAGCCGTGGCACCGCCGTTTTCATATATCTGAAATCCCTTCTTGCCGCCATCTCCCCATCGCCGTGAGCATAAGTAGTAATCATCATCCGCTACGGCAATGAGATTACCCGGCAATCCCAGAGAAAAGGATGAATACCCAGCGGCCTTCATTTTCACCAGCAGTTGCCGCATTATGGCCGAGGCATGCGGTTGATCCAGTACGCCCGACCATACGGCCACTGAATTGACAAAGGTGAATTGGTAATCGTGCAGCTGGCCGTCGGTGCTCTTCCACCCCGCCAGTAATCCGGTTTTGGGATTAAAAAAGATGTGATAATACGCAGAGCTTACGCGCTTGGCCCGGTTAGTAAAAAACGCCGCTTCCGCATGACGGCCAAGGTGCTCCGCCACTTCCGCCATCATGACACAGGCGCGATAGGCTAAGGCATTGGAATATGCATCTTCATGGCCAAAGCCAATTGCATCCCACCAGTTGCTGGGCCGGTAAGGATGCCCGATGGGTTGATCTTTGGAATAACACCCGTGGTTGCCGCTAAGCGGGTATTCAATTAATCCATTCGCGTTGCGGTCCGATTCGAGCATCCTGCAGTTCCACGCGTTGAGCGTGGGAAAATGATCCGCCGCCCATTTCCAATCGTTGGACGATTGTATATAGATGCAAGCGGCAAGCAGCAGCGACGGCATGGAATCCAGCGCGTCGTAGGGGCACCGCCACACAACGGTATTCGCTCCATTATAATTGTTGGAATCATAGCCGACCATCCCGTAGGCCACCATGCCATCGCAGTAACGATCCAGTGTGTCGCGCAGAATATCCAGACACGTCAACCCCGGTGCCAGCGGCGGACAGCGGGCGGCGACCATGGCATACTCATAGACGGTAAAAGCACAGGTATCACTGGACGCATTGTTCGCCAAGGCACGCAGCCGTGGGTTGATCTGAAATATATTCAAAAAGTTCCGGCGGTAACCATCATAGCGCGGATCATGATCTATGCCTGGCAGGGGCGGATAGATGGCGGTGATTTCCAGCGTATATTCAATCGTCGGATGTTGCGCCGTGGCGGCTGGAAAAGTGATCTGCACGAACGGCGTTTTCACAAAACGCAGGGCATCATAGCCCATGCTGACGGATTCCACATTGCACGTTATGCGCGCCGTGCCCAGATCCGGTAGATGCAGAATGCACGGCAGCCGCATCTGACGCGGAGCCTTGGCCAGGCGCCCCAGCAACGTGGCATGATTGATAAGTTGCTGAAATGTAATCACCAAGGGCTTGAGCGCAACGCCCGCCTGCGCTCTAGTGCGAATCACAATACGGCGGGGTGAAAATTCGAACGTCCACCCGGCATTTGCAGGTAGCCCGTTACGTTGCCTGACATAAGTAATGGCTTGGTCCCTGTACGTGGCCTGCCAAGCCTCACCCTCCGCCTGTGGCGGCAAAATGGGATTAACGGACAATCTGCCTTTACCGAGCGAATCAAAACAAAGCGCGGTTATCTGCGGTGCGGTACGCGACAGTACCAGGCGATAATAAGGCGTTCTGAATTCATGGCCACCCGGTATCGCGGCGGACGGTCGCAACGGCTCCGCTTCCGACCGTCTTCTACCCAGCATGGTGCCGACCACCGTCGGTGTTATGAGGTTGATGAAATCACGTCGCTTTAGCAATGCACACCCATTCCATTCTTTTTGAGCCGTTGCTCTGTATACTATCCTTGCATGGCCGGGCATACATCGCGCACAGTGCGCACCCGCAGATGCCGCTGAAATTCCCGCACCGATAAATCTTTTTCGGGGGATACCATCCATTCGGTGGTGCTGCCCGGCATAAGATGCACAAAATTATCCGAGTATTTGGCGCTGGTATCATGCAAATCCAGCCAGGTCCACAACGCGGGCTTGCGCGTGTGAACGCGTACGGTGAATCCCTCCCGGCTCTTTCGTACCGTCCACGTCAGGCCCGGACCGGGCAGATGGAGGTCTTTGGGTTTCACCAGTGCTGTCATCAAATCGGAAACATTTTTGCCATCCACCCGGAGATCCGCCCAGAGCAGCAGTTTATTCATACCGTATCGGGCCGCAGCGGCAGCAAAATAAAGGCCGTAAACTTTACGGCTAGTACGGGCCGGTGCAGCAATGTTGAATTCCCCGCTGTTGACTGTAACTCCCCGCAGGGTGGTTATGTGCCACGACACTTGGCCATGGATTTCCCGCATCTGATCGTTGACGACAAATAAATCGCATTGGCCGGCTTTAGCCTCAATCCGGGGGCTGATCAGCACGGGTGCAAAAAAGCGACGGGAAGCATACATCAGCGCCTTCCAGCGGTGGCAATAATCCACCATGGACCAAGTTGGGCCGGGCCAGCAGTCATTCAATTGCCAGATAAGGGAGGCCATGCTCCGCAGCATATTTCTTCGCCAGTGTTCCACGCCGGTTTGAATTCCCATGGCCTGCATAATCTGGGAAAGCCAAATGGTGGAATCGACATCCTCCGGAGGCTTACCAAAGTAAGCGTTAAGGTAGTGCATGATATAATCAATGCCACGGCCACTTTCGCCCAATTCATGGTAGCGCATAACCGGAGAATCAATGCTGGTGCGATCCGTACGATCGGTATATGTACGCACGGTTTTTGGCGCGGGGAATGATTGAACGCCGAATTCTGTGACAAATCCCTCAACGGTGTCATATTCGCTGAACAGTGCCAAGTCGCCCCAGACCTTCCAGGTGTGAACATCACCGCTGCCCGCGGCTCCACTGCCCGGTTCGTAAAAGGCTCCCGGGTTTAATTCATGGACAATGCCGCCGATGGTGTCCCTGAATAATTGATCGTATCCGTTAAAAAATGCCACCTCATTGTTACCGCTCCAGATGGCAATGCACGGGTGATTGCGGTTCTCCATGACCTGTTGCCGTACTTCCGCGCGGACATTTTCCATCCACCTTCGGTCCAGCGTCGGATAAGGCGCGTTGGCAAATTTGAATTCAAATTGCACCAGCAGCCCCAATTCATCACAGGCGTCAAACTGCGACTGCGGCTCATAATAGCCGCCACCCCAGAATCGCAGCATGTTGAAATGGCACCTCGCCGCGTCTTGCATGTAAGATCGCAAAATCTCCGGCGTCACGCGGCTGGGGATATTATCCGCGGGAATCCAGTCCGCACCCTTGGCAAAAAACGCGACGCCGTTGATTTTCAGGTGCATCGCCTTTCCGTCCTTTGGCGGCAAGACTTCAAGTACCCGCAGGCCCGTGCGGCGTTGCTGGGAATCCAGAATCACCCCATCGGAATTCTTAAGGCCCACCTGTACCGTGTAAAGCGGATGATCCCCCATGCCGTTGGGCCACCAGAGTTGCGGATGGTTTATTTCTATTTCCCGTTCGCATTGATCTGCCGTTACAGTCTCTTCCGCAGTGGCCACGCTCTGGCCATGCAGCATCACGTTGAACACGGCGGTCAATACCCGGTGCTGCGGGTTTTCCACCGTGGTGTGGACGGTTAACTTAACCGGACCGGTTTCGCTGTGGTCCTGAAAAATTCCCACATCGATTATACGGGCGTCATAACCCAGTAATTCAATGGATTTCCAGATTCCGCAAGTAACCACGGCCGGGCACCAGTCCCAGCCCCACATAAAGGGCGCTTTACGAATCCAACTGCGCGGATTGCCAAGCTGCCGGCCAAAAAACGTGTCGCGGGCCAGCGCGGCTCCATGTTTCCGCCGGTATATATCCCACAACCTCTTTACCAAGTCGCTGCACGGCTTGCTGCCGCTGTCAATTTACGGATTGGCCACGACGGCGGCGGTATTGCCACAAGGTGAAAATTCGATGCGGACAAAATTCTTTCCTACCCGCAGATGTTTTTTCACGTTAAAAATCCAGTCCCGAAACATGTTTTCAGGCTGGGCAATGAGTTCTCCGTTGATCCAAATTGTGGCCAGGGTATCCAGACCGGCGCAGTGCAATACCACCCTGGGTTGGGCCAGCAGTTCAGGTGCGACCGTGAAATCCCGGTAGTAGACCCATGGCACCAATCCCACCCACTGAATCAGGCTGTTATTTTCGCGATAGTTGGGATCAGGAATACGGCCCGCCGCCAGCAAATCCGTGAAAATATCACCCGGAACACTGGCGGCAACGGGGTTCTCTTTCCCCTTTTGAACCACCCTCCAACTGCTGCCCCCAAGGTCCAGTGAAACCGTTGATCCCACAGAGACGGTGTGGCTCTTTTTTAACGGCGTATGGGAGGCGTCACTGCATCCCGCCAATGCGGTCAACGCGGCGGTGCCCGCAGTGGCCAAAAGAAATTCACGGCGGGAAAAATCGGGCTTCAGAGTCAGATGGGGTTTCAAGAAAACGCTCCTGCAAATGATCCGGATAACCGGTTGGCGGCTGATGCTCCTTTATGCTCAGCGAAAATGAAGATACTTCAGCCGTCCCTAATCGCCCTAAGCTCCGCTGCCGGTCGAGGTTTCGCCAAGTTCCAATGGATCGTTGTTACAACCGAGCGCCGGGGATTGGCCCTTCCGCCGCCGTTTCGGTAGGAGTAATGCCAAGGCACCGCCCAAGCCGAACAGCCCTAGCGTCGCGGGCTCCGGCACGGGGTTCCCATCCGCCGCATTGGCGGCCTCAATCTCCGCGAGCATGAAGCTACGGCCGTTGGTTGGGGTGATGGAGTAATAGCTTGCCTCCCCTGCCGCCGCCGTCTGGCCGGTCTCGTCAAACGCCCATACGGCCGCCAGCGGAACCTTATCAGCAACAAGAGTGTTGAGCATTTCCTGGAAGAGCGCCTGACTTTCCGCCTTGGTCCCCGGTACTCCAAATTCGCCCACAAACAATGGTTTGTGTTCCTGTTGGGAAACTGCTACGGCCGCGTTAATGTCCTCCAACGCGGTGCTGCCATAAGCGTGCCCACTGATCATGTCGAACGGGGAATTATCCATTTTCAGCATGTACGCCCACTGCGCAGGCGTGTCGGTGGTCCAAGTGCCATCCACCATGTTATGGTATGACGAACTCGTCGGAAAACTGTTTCCGGCTTCTATGATGTGGTAAGGGTCGTATTGTCGGACGAGACCAACAAATTGCTGATACACATTCCACATCTGGGCATGCGTGTAATCCCAAGATGGTTGGTAGCCCGGGAATAGGCTGGCGGCATTGGGCAGATCCATTTGCAAGTTCAACTCGTTGCCAAATTCCCAACCCCAGATCGCCGGGTTATGTTCGTACCGCGTGACCATCTGTGTAACGTATTGCGTCCAGATTTGATCCACAGGACTGCCGGGGTTGGTCCATGGGGCAAGCCCCTGGGCCGCAGCGTACGCAGTTGAACTGGAGGCCTCACCCTCGGCGAGGCTGTTAGGCCAATTTGTAAAAGCCAAGCTCGGAATCAGCCCGACGTTGTACTGATTGGCGATCGAGCAGAGTTCGTCCATTGCACTAAAATATTGGGTTGGATTATTCATGTAGACACTGGTTAGATACGAGTATTGACTCGCCTCACTTCCCCATGCCGCCAAGGCGGGAAATCGGACAAAGGGGATGTGGTAGGCTTGAAGTTCTTGGAAATCCTGTACCACAGGTGCTGGATCGTTAGCCAGCAAGTCCATCAGGGCGGGCTGAACCATGTCAACTCCTATGCCGGTATACGGACTGCCGTTTAATTCCAAGATTCCGCTTGATGAAACCGATAAGCCGGAGTATCCACCGCTGGTGGCGGAGGCGTCAACGGTTCCGGCTACCAGCAAAATCATGCAGATGCCGGCCGAAGCGCATGGAAAAATTTTTCCTTTGTTCCCGGTATTCATGGGGTTAACCCTCCAATTGTCATTTCCTGCCGAAATTCCTTGATATCGCGGCTTGTGACCGCTATCAGACCAAGATTCGTCCCGCTCGACGCACCACATCGAGGCTATCCCCACCCATGTATTCCGGCAGACACAACCATCAGGAAAACACGTCAGAGCCAATCATTATGTAGCGCACCACGAGCCGGGAGGCCGCTGCGGGGAACAATCTCCGCAGCGCACCTAACTATCAACGCTGCAGGTAATAAGTGATATACTCCATTAATCCTGGACTCGCGTTAAAGCCATTGGCGTTAAGGTAATTCGGTGGAGACGCCAAGTTCGCCATCTTCACCGTTTCCGCGTGCCCGTCAAGAAAGGCAACATTCATCTCCTTAAAATTGCCGTGAACCGCGTTACCTACCTGCCCGAATTTGTCCACTGCGTCCGGTACCTTGCCGTTAACACCAGTCAATGGCCAATCGGGAGAGCAATAATCACCGACGCCAACACCATCCTCCAGCAACATGGTTTCAGTTGGATTTCGCGCAACATCCATTTGCGGACATTCATTAGGTCCCGGCAGCCCGACTCCCGTGGGGTTGGGGAATCCTGATAACAGATACGGGTAGTAATTGGTGTTGTCGTAGAGCCCTGACATGTCTAAATTGCCGGGGCCGAATACCGCCGACGTACAGCTCCCAACAACGGTTAAGTTAAATTGATATTCAGTGAATCCGGCGTACGCCAGCCATGGTTGCTGGGCCGCCATGGCCGCTGGTGCCCAGCCGTCGGCTGGACATATAAATGCCGCGGGTGCGGTTATGTAGCCTCGTGTGACCAACACACTCTGTCCCCGCCATGCCCAAGGAATTCCAAAGGGTGAGTTAACGCCCACAGGGCCGGCCTCCGGGAGGCCGGAAGTTTGGAAATTTGCACCCGCAACGGTAAGAAACTGGCCTATGCCTGGAGTATTCGGGTTACTATAGGCCAGTTCGCCATAGAGCGCCGCACCGGGTGCGAATCCGCGATGCTCGTGGGACCATTCAATGGTCGCTATGGCGATCTGGCGCTCGTTGCTGGCACAGACAATGGTGGTGGCCAACTGCCGGGCTTGCGCCAAGGCCGGTAGCAACAGTGCGATGAGCAGCGCGATGATGGAAATAACCACGAGCAACTCAATAAGCGTAAAACCTTTGGTGGACCTACGAACCGGTTTAACCAAAAGACTGATATTCATGATGATTCTCCAAATTATGGACACATGGCCCGGCCAATAAAATCTGTTCGTGCCGTACTCAAGTTACGGCGGTGAAAACGGCGGAAGCACAAGGGAACGCCCAACGCACTCCCGCCGTGGACTCGCGTTACGACCTCTTACACACCGCGCGATTGCGGCCAACGAGCAGCAAACCAATACCCCCGGCAGCCAACGTACCAAGCGCAGCCGGTTCGGGTACCGGGGTCGCCGTCAGTTGGACGTTGTTAAAACCGATCTGATCGCCGCCTGCTGGAGCCGCGACACCCAGAACCAACGTCAAATCCCCTGAAACAGCGCTGCCGGTCGAGTAGGAAAGGCTAACGTCTTCAAACGGGTAGGGCCATGCAGTGCTGGGGGTATACGTCACACTATTGAGAACCGAACCGGCGTCGCTGGTACCGTTGACCAGTTCAAGAACACCGAATTCCCCGGTGATGTATCCATTGCTGAATCCCGTGTACACAGTCAGCGAGTAGGTCGTGTTTGGCTGCAGCGCGCCAACATCTTGATACAAAGAACTGTTGTCCGGCTGAGTTGTGAGCGTCGTGTTGTCGCCTGCTGTGTCCACGACGCCCGCTTGGGTTCCTACCAAATTTGGAATTTGTCCGGTAGGATCCTGCGAATAGAAGTGAGAGGTAACACCAGCATAACCGTCAATGCCCCAATCCGTGGTCACAGCGCTGTCCGCTGCGGGAACCGCAGTCCCGCCAAACACCCATGTGCTCGTGGTGGGGCTGCTGAAATCGGGGTTTAAAACTGTAATCGCCGTCGCCGACGCCGTGCCAGCTAAGCCGACACACCCCGCTGCGGCGAGTATCGCCGCAGTCAAGGAAAAGCCACGAGAATTTGATAAATCATTGATAACCATTTTGGACTCCTTATGCTCCCTGTGAGAGCTGTGTGAATTGCCCACTGACCGAGTGGGCTGCGGTCCGCCACGACTGGCGGCGGATAAAACAATACTTTAACGCTTCCGGGAATGCTTTTTCTTTCCCGCCATACCAAGCACCTCCATACCCGTTCAATTTGAAAACCGCTTTCAACAGCACATTTGATTGGGTTACGCCGTGTCGCATCTGTTCAATATAAAGAGTATATTCCCAGACTGGCGGTACACAAGAGGAAAACGTAACATTGTTTCGTAACTTTATCATAATAACGGTGGTCCCGCCTATCAAACTGCGGTGGCGGTGCGAATTTCACCACTCTATATTCACACATCACCATGGAATACGAGCGTCATATGTGCTGCGCAAACGTTTAATATATATGGGGATTGTGCCATTATTATGCTGTATCCGGGCCGGTCGAAAGGTGCGTGGCAACCCAGCCGTTCCGGGCTGGAAAAACGGGCGAGAGAATTTGTCTAAACTTTATCGTAAATATCGGTTGCGAAATGGAGTTATGGGACAACGGGCTGGAAAACGCGGCGAAACAATGGACGCGGCGCCTTTGGCGGTTAGTGCTCCGTCGATCCTATAAATTAGCATTGACAGTCCGCTAGTGGTTCACTCCATTTGAATCACCCGATATAAGTGATGGAGTTGGATTCCGGCCTGTAATCTCAAACGGAATGAGGCAGCAGTGTAATTATGGTAAAAAAATATTTGATGGTTGGATTAAAACAAAGGCGCAAAAATTGAAGGGTTTTTTTCACCACAGAGGTAATGGAGGTAATGGAGGATGTGACGTGGCACCGTTGATTAACTTCAATATAATTTGATCATTGAAATCTCCTCCGTTTACCTCTGCCGCCTCTTCTAAGAAAGTCAAGCGGGTGAAAAAGAGGGGATGTCTTGGCTACTGTCCAAGCAGAGGGCGTGGTCTTTGAAAACCTCCCCAGAGACTTCCAAAGACTTGTTCCGACTGCCTGCTCTAACCCTTCCGTATTC
>DAHXLH010000032.1:0-18606 GCA_027366115.1 Phycisphaerales bacterium | reverse complement strand
GTGATGCGTAATCATTAACAAGGCCGGCGGCGAAGGCAACTTAGCCAGATCGGAAAGAAATATCAGCACCATTTCCCGGGACGGCAAATCCAGCCCGGATGTACATTCATCCAGCATCAGCAGCGCCGGCTGGTGAACCAGAGCACGGGCGATAAGCACGCGCATACGTTCACCGGTGGAAAGCGTCCAGAATTTTCGCCTGGCAAATGACTCCATCCGCACATCGGCCAACACGTCACGGGTGCGGTTCCACTGCGCCTTATCCGGTTGATAGTAGCTGAGCGTTAAGGACCCAAAAAAGCCACTGCACACCACTTCTTCGGCAGTCATCTGCTCATCGAAGGGATAAATACTTAACGCCTCAACAACCGATATTTTTCGGCGCAATTCGCTGACCGGATATTCTCCCAGCCGATGCCCCAGCACATCCACCGTTCCATGCGTGGGCCACAAATACCCCGCCGCCATGCGAACCAGCGAGGATTTTCCACTGCCGTTCGGCCCGACAATAGCCCCCCATCCGCCTGCGGCAAGCTCCCAGTTTATACCCGCGAGAATCGCCCGGTCCTCACGCATGAATGCAACATTGGTAAAGCGAATCGCAGCGGAATAATCACTCATGTATATAAAATCCTAAATAACTCCGGGAAGCCTCATGCCATCATTGAAAGCTTGATCTTAACGGCGAACCGCCCCTCATGGAAATGATTGAAAAGTCAAAGCTTCCCGCCTATTTGACGGCCCAGAAGGGTAACGGGCTAACGGTTATGCGGACTTCGCCATGCGGGGTGTAGACGGTTAAGACGCGACCGGGTTGGGCGTAGGCCTTTTTTACATACGCCATGGCAATGGCCTGATTCCCCAGCATCGGCGACATGCAACTGCTGGTGACGGCTCCCACAATTGCTTCACCATCACGCAAGGGTTCACCCGCCACGGGCGGAGCATCTCCCGGATTTTTTAATCCTACGAGCATCCGGGCAACCGCTTTATGCGCGTGCATGCGTGCCACAACCTCCTGCCCCAGATAGCACCCCTTGGAAATGTGCACGGCACGCGAATACCAGTGTGCCGTTTCCATAGGCAAATTTTGGTCCGTCAAATCAATTCCCAATAACGGCGTGCCGGCTTCAATGCGTGCGATGTTATACGCCGACCAGCCAATGGGGCGTAATTTGATCATTCCCGGCTTAAAATCGGCATCCGTGGGTTCACCGTTGGCCGCAAGAAGTATTCCGGTCCAGAGGGAGGGCAGGGCTTCGCGCGGAACAATTAATTCAAATTGTGATTCACCACATTGATCGTTGCGAAAAATGGTGCAGGCATGTGCCAGAATTTCGGCGCGGCAGTTTTGCAACGGTTCGGTCAAATTTGCGGTAATTTTTTTGCCGGCAATCGTATCCAGAATATTACTTGCATCCGGCCCGATGATCGTCATGCGGCCAAAGTCATCAGCGCCATTGCGAATCCGCACCTGATCGGAAAATAGATAACTATCAAATGTGCGGCAAAGCTCATCGGCCAGCCGGGCGTCGACTTCCAGTAGCGTGGCATCCTGTTCATGGAGCACATTGACATCCAGAACAATGCGGCCCTTAAGGTTCAACAGATACGCGTAACACCCGTGACCGGCGCCTAAAGATTTTGTGTCATTGGTCAGCAGGTTGTGCAGGAAGGAAAGACGATCTTTGCCGGTAAGCTGCACCACGGCGCGATGCGGTGAATCCATAATGGCCGCGGCCTTACGTATGGCGGCATATTCCGCTTCCGGCTCGCCAAAGCTTTCAATAATCTGGATTTCCGGCCCGTAGGGAAGATAGGCGGCGTTGGCCTGTTCATGTACAGCAAACAGTGGATTTTCGCGCATGGTTCAAGAGACTCCATTTACTTTACCTGCCATGGATTATATCGCCGATCTTCAAACGCTTCAGAAACGAGTAGTCGATCGGGAAGGCAGCGCTTCCGCGTATGCCGCAAATCCGCTAATGTATCGCGGATGAAAACACCCGAAGAACAATGGAAACGATGGTTTGAAGGGATATGGAAACAGCGGGAGGAAATGGTCTATCCGGAGTTGTTCGGGCCCTTAACGGACGGAATTGATTCACTTACCGCCGAATGGTTCGCATCCATGGGATTTAAAGACGTTGATCCACGCTGGCTTACGCATGGCGTGTTGGAATCGCCGCCCAATGACCGCCATGACAACTGGGTATACATAACCACCGGTTTATCCAACCCCTGGGGAATAGATCCTGCCCAGACGAAGGCAGATCAATACAGCGGTCTGGGGTTTGAATTTTTTATGCAGACTGCGGAAGCCGCGTCGTGGGCCAAGGAGGCACTTGCCGCGCTGATGGCCATGCAGATTCTCGTAGCGCAGGAACTTGTCGCCGGGGGCTTGGTGGAACCATTTGACCGCGTGCCGCTGGGGCGGCCAATAGATAAATCGGATGGATCGCTGATTCGCAATCTGCTGATTCTTCCACCGGAACATATTCCGGCACAAGCGCGGCTGGATTCCGGAGTGTTTGATTTGCTGCTATGCGTAGGTATTACCGATGCTGAGGTGCAATTCGCGCGGGCGCAAGATGGCCCGGGATTGCAAAAAGTACTGTTGCACCATGATTGCATTCCCGTGACCGATCCGCATCGCCGCAGCTTGGTATAAGCATGTCACGTATATTTCAACAGGATAAATAAGGATTCTTCACATGTCACGAAGCGCCTCCGATAAAGGCCATAACGCACTGGGCGTGAAATTAATCGCTCTGTTGTCCCTGGTTCTGGCGCTAATTGTGTTTGTCACAGCCATGCTGTTGATCACAGTTCCCCAGGCCTGGATCGCCCGCATCAGTTTGTATGGGATGGATCAGTTGGGATTTATTCCGCATGCCGGACCGCATGGGACCGGGCCGCTGCCGGCAACTTGGATACTTTTTTCAGCCTTGATGGTATATACGGTAATATTTGTTCTGGAAGGCGGAGGGATGCTGCTGCAAAAAGCTTGGGCGGAGTACCTGGTTCTGGTGGAGTTGGGACTTCTGCTGCCCCCGGAGATCCTGGAAAATTTCCGTCAGCCAGACTGGCTGCGGATTGCGACGCTGGTATTTAATATTGTGATATTTATATATTTAGCCGTCCGCCGCACACAGTCGCTTCTGGCCCACCGCCCGCAAGATCCGGTAAGCGAAGCAAGTTAGCATTTGCCCAAAGAGCCAGGGAATAGCGTCCGCCGCTAAGTCATGCACCCGGGCGATTCCGGGTGAGCCGGCTGGCAATTCAAAACTGAAAGTTTCGGAAAGCTTACCAGTTAAGACCGTTCACGTTCACGTGTTGACGTGCGTTCTTTGGTGGCCGGCGGGGTAATGCCGTTGGCTTCCATGAGGGTTTTCATTTCGCGTTTCTGGGCTTTGCGCAGTTGGCGGCGTCGCTTTTCGCTGGGTTTTTCAAAATAAGCAACGCGCTTCATATCTTTAATAAGCCCTTCTTTTTCACAGAGCTTCTTGAAGCGACGAAGCATTTGATCCACTGTTTCGTTACCGCGCGACTTTACCTTCAGCATAGCTACTCCGCCGAAATCGGCCATTTTCTACATCAATCCACCATCTTTAAGCATTACCAGCCCGGTTCGCCGGGCAATAGAAGATACGCTTGCTGATGGTCCCCGCATTGGTAAGCAAGGGAAATTTCAAGCCATGGAGTATAATACTTGTCAGACGCGCTGGCAAGGCAGATAAAAAGGGTTGAAAAAGAATATAATAAAAGCAATAGGGGTTTTGCGTCGGCGTTTATTATAATGAGGCTGTTTGAGCCGGCAATCGATGCGAATTGTGTTGAGGCTTAAATGGACTTTGAAGGATGGGTATGGACGGTCAAGCGGTAACCGTGTTACTGGCTCAATGCCAGGCGGGTGACAAAAGCGCGTGGGATGCGCTGGTGGATGGCTATTGGCAGCGATTGTATGGATTTGCGTGGCGATCTACAAAAAATCGTGATTTAGCGCATGATCTGGTGCAGGAAACGTTTCTGCGGGTCGTGCAGAAGCTGGAACGCTATGATCACCGCGATAAGTTTGACGCGTGGCTTTTTCGCATACTCGTAAATTTAATCCGCGATCAAAGCCGCTCGCGCGTCCGTCGCCCGGTGCGATCAACCGTTGTGGATTCCAGCACCGGGGCGGAAATGACGGACGATATGGCGGCCCGGACGGGGCAGCCATTCGATCCGGTGCACCATCAGGAGGACGTGCAAAGGCTCTATGAAGCTTTGGAACAACTTCCTGAAATAGATCGGCAAGTGCTGCTGTTGCGCCATTACGGAGAAATGCCATTCAAAGACATTGCCAAAATGCTGCATTGCCCCTTGGGGACGGTTCTGGCAAGAGCCCATCGAGCCTTGGGGAAATTGCGCATTACCATGGAGGTCGGTCATGAAGTCGAATAAATTTTCCCAAGCTTGCCTGCTGGATGTATCCGGAGAATTAGGTGCTGAGGCCCGCGGAATTTTGCGCGATCACGTTGAAACGTACCCGGCGGCAATGCTGGAGTATGATCAGATACTGTTGCGCTTTAAACAACTTAATGCGCTGCCGCCGCTGGAATCGCACATGGATCAAGTATCCTTGGAACGCATGAAGCAGCAGGTGAAAGACAGCATTCATGAGGCGGTCCATCAGCAACAAAAAACCGCTCGTTGGCGCATGATGCGTCGTTGGTTTTATCGCTCCATGTCCATTGCCTCGGGCGTTGCCGCGGCCGTGGTGGTCATGGCCGGGATTTATATTGTCCGGCAGCACATTCAGGCGCATCAGGCCCGCGTGATGGATGCCGAGAATACTTTTCAGGAAATGGCCGAAAGTCATTTGCCTTATCAAGCCAATACGCCCATTCGTCTGATTCGCACACGCATTGAACATTTTGGTGGCGGCAACTTATTCGATGCGCAAAGCGGCGCGGGCAGCGCGGGGATCATGCATCTATTTAAAGCGTTGGACAAAATTCCGATTCCCGGCACCGAGGATGGCGTACCGCAGGCCGACAATATTCAGTAAAAACAGCAAGGATTTTTCGCATGGTGTGGCGCTCTACTATTGGCCGACAAGTGTCGGTTGCAGCTTTATTGGCTCTTTGGGTATTGGTGATCCCTCATGCCGCACTTTTCAGTGCGACGGCGGCTAAAACACCGCTACCCGCTCGCACGCTATTGAGCTTGCCCGAGGGACAAATCAATCAGATCTTGGCCTTTCTGAAGAGCACCGAACCGGATGTTTTTCATAAAGCGGAAATTCTCCGGCAATCTGATCCGAAGCAATTTAACAAACTCATCGCCGAAGCGGCTCCAAATTTCGCGCGCTTGGAGCGCCTGCGTCAGCGTGATCCCAAATTGCTGCACCTGACGCTCCTGGATTTGGCAGACACCCATGAATCCTTTAAGCTCGCCGGCGAACTGCGCCAGCCCGGCCTGCCCCCATCAGCAGCAGAACTGCTGCGGGCGCGTCTGAAGCAGGTTGTTACCGCACAGTTTGATCTGCGGCAAAAAATCCGCCTCCACGAACTCAATGAACTGGTCAAAAAAATTAACGAACTGAAGGCCCAACTCAAACGTCGGGAAACCCAGCGATCCCAAATTATCAGCCAGCGCGTCGCACAACTGATCGGCAAGCCCCCCAGCGTGAACTGGTAAAATATCCCGATAAAATATAACCCTGCCTTGACGCGCTTAAGCGGTACTTGGATAATTCAGCCCTGTGGAAATTCCGTCCGGCTCGTGGCTGCGGGAACTGAATCGGGACGCATTATCAGACACCTCCATGGAGAGCATGACGCCATGGCTACCGTCACAAAAAAAGAAATTGTGGATCGCATTGCTGATGCCAATAAAGTCAATCGAGCCATGACTAAACAAATTGTTCAGGCTTTCCTTGATGAGATCAGCGATTCTCTGATTCGGGGCAACCGCCTGGAGTTTCGTGACTTCGGTGTTTTTGAGGTGCGACAACGTGCCGAACATAAAGCCCAAAATCCCAAAACACTGGAGTCTTTCACGGTACCGCGGCGATTGCGGCTTCGCTTCAAGGTTAGCAGCACACTGAAAAAGCGGTTGGAAGGTCGCGGGACTTCCGGCGGCATTAAACCATCCGTTGTCGGCCGAGCCGTCCGCTGAAGCGTCACGCCGCAGTGGATTGGCATGGGAGCTGATTTGGTTACCTGCGCGTTGGCGGCGCCAGGGTGAATACCGCCCGCGGATCATGCGATGAACCTGATTTACACAACGGATAATTACATCGGATTACTATTTTCATGGATCACAGAGCCGCACCAACTATGCCCGCAATCCAGCGATGGCTCAACGCACTGGCGGAAGATCTCGATAAGCGAAAGCGCGATCATTTGTTTCGCGGCTTGTCGGAAGTTAGCGGTGAGCAGGGTGCCGAACTGGTCATTGGGTCCAAACGGTATCTGCAATTCTGCACCAATAATTACCTGGGCCTGGCCGCTGATCCGGAGGTGCTGGACGCCGCCCGGGCGGCGGTGGATCGCTGGGGCTTTGGTTCCGGAGCATCGCGGCTGGTGGCTGGTTCCATGCAATCACACCATGAACTGGAAGTCGACCTGGCGGAATTCAAACAGGCGGAAGCGGCTTTGGTTTTTTCATCCGGATATGCGGCGAATATGGCGGTGCTGACCTGTTTCACATCCCCGCACGATCTGATTTTCTCGGACAAGCTCAATCATGCCAGTCTGCTGGATGCTGCCGATGCGTCGCGCTGTAAGCACCGAACCTATCACCACAGGAATTACTCTCGCCTGGCCGAATTACTCAAGCGCCTATCCCGCGCGCAAGGCCAGTCAGCAACCGAGCCGACAGAGGCGGCCGCATCAGCTTCCCGACTCAACAGGGATGAAAAAGTACCCCATGAAATCAGCCGGGCATGGATTGTGACGGATACCGTTTTTTCCATGGATGGCGACGTGGCGGATTTGGAACAGTTAAGCCGCCTGGCGCAAGCACATGGTGCACTGCTGGTTACTGATGAGGCCCACGCCACGGGTGTTTTAGGACCGGACGGACGCGGACTGGCGGCCCTGCAAAATGTCGAATCGGCGGTGGCGGTAACTGTGGGGACACTATCCAAGGCGCTGGGGTCGGTAGGTGGGTTTGTCACCGGACCGCGGCAGGTCATTGATACGTTGATCAACCGATCCCGGCAATTCATTTACACCACGGCGTTGCCGGCGGCGTGCACGGCGGCGGCCCGGTGCGCATTAAATATCAGTCGCCGTGAGCCAGAGCGGCGGCAACGTGTGCTTTCCCTGGCACAGTATGTGCGAACGGAATTAACGGCCATGGGGTATCAAACAGGCCTCTCAGAATCCCCGATTATTCCAGTGCTGCTGGGGTCCGCTCAACACGCGCTGGAGGCGGCAGCGGCCTTGCGCGAGAAAGGCATTTATATTCCCGCGATTCGCCCGCCCACCGTGGCTCCCAACACGGCCCGCCTGCGAATCAGCTTAATGGCAACGCATTCCGATGCGCAAATCGACACGCTGCTTAGAGCTATGAAGGCGTTGCGCGCTACCCACCTGCGTCCGATTTTATCATGATTATTCAAGCTTAGCCGCCGAGTTGTCCGATAATTTATTTGTGAGGGGCTTGGACAGCAAAAACGCAAATACCACGCGGCTAATACCGGACTATGTGGGTTCGGCCCTGTGGATATTGCGCGCGTAACGGAGTCATAATGATGATGACATTGTTGTGGATTCTCTCGGCTCAGCCGCTGATATTTGCCCTTATTTTCGCCTTTCGCACGTGGCGGTATACCACGCGGCTCAAAGCGCAGCGGCGCTCGGCTTGCCGTCCATCCCTGCCGGCCCGCAATGAGAACTATCGCAGCCCCTTGGCGGTGGAATAAATCACTGAAATAGTCGACGTGGGACACGCGAAATGCCGCGTCGCAGCCTTCTGTCGCCGAGGAAGGGTGTATTTCATGGTCAAATTATGGTTCTCCAGATGATTGGTCAGGCAAACCAGACAATATGTCGGATGGGGACATCCGGACTATTTCTCCAATAAATTGCTGAGGCGTGGCAATTTTTCCGTTCGAACGGCGAAATCGACGGCATAAATGCCGGCGCTAAGAGAATGGTGGGTCTGGGAAACTTGCACTGCGGGGGCCTGCCCGGATTTATTGCCCCGCTCAATTCCCGCGATGAAGCTATTGCGCTTGACAGAAAAGGTACATCTGTTACGGTCAGGGATTGGAAAATCGTGGTCGTGGGCCTGGCCATCCGGTGCTGCCGTGCGTTGTGATCGTGAGGCGCTGGAAAGTTGGACGGGAACCGCATAAAATTGCATGGTTTTTTGTGGTTGCTTATTAAAGAGATGGTAATCGATGGCTGAAACGGAAAGTCCTGAAAATAATATTATAGAAGGTCCGGGCAAAGGACAGGCTTATTTTACGCGCGCTCATACGGTAGCGGACACGGGAAATTATGATTACGCCATAGACATGTTCATACAGGGATTATTGCGTGAACCGACCAATATGGCCGAGCATGAAGCCTTGCGGGATATCGCGCTAAGACGAAAAATTAAAGGCGGGAAGTCGGGCGGTGGCCTGGGCGGCTTGCTGGGCAGTAAAAGCTACTTCAAAGGAAAGTCGCCGAAAGAATTAATGCTCAATGCCGAGTACGCATTAGCAAAGGACCCGGGCAATATCAATCAGATGATGGTAATGCTGCGTCAAGCTGCGGCGGCCGGCTACAAAGACATGGTGCTCTGGTTCGGGCCATTTGTCATGCAGGCCAATCGAACCCAAAAAAAAGCTGACGCGAAACTGTATCTTGAACTGGCTGACCTGTATGAAAGCTTAGGGGAATTTGCCAAAGCCGGGGAATCGGTCCATGCGGCGCTGGAGTTATCACCGGCTGATCCGGAGCTGACGGCCCGTGTCAAAGAGTTGGGCACGCGGGAAACCCTGAAAAAGGGTAAATACGAATCGGTGCCGGATTTCAAAGAATCTCTGCGCGACCAGGAAATGACCAAAGACCTGTTGCAAAAGGAAAATTTAACTAAAACGGAAGACTACAAACTCAAAGTCATCCGGGAAAGTCAGGAAGCCTGGGAGAAGGATCCCTCGGACCCGCAGTTGCTGGCCAAATACGTCAAAGCCCTGGTTGACGGCGAATCGGAAGAAAGTGAAAAGACGGCCGTTGAGGTATTGGAAAAAGCATACGCCCAGACCAAAATTTATCGTTATAAAGTGACCATAGGGGACATACGGATTAAACAACTCCGGCGGCAACACCGGGCGCTGTTGGAAAAGGTACGGGCCAATCCAGACGATCAGGAGCTTGCCCGGGAATTGGCGGAATTTGATCAGGAACGCCTGAAATTTGAATTAGAGGAATATGAAGATCGGGTGAAAAATTACCCCTCTGATTTGCAGGTACTTTTTGAATATGGCTATCGTCTCTTCCGGTCGCAACGCTTTGAAGAAGCTATTGGCGTTTTGCAGCATGCCCAGAATAATCCACGATGCCGCACCGACGCATTGCACCTGCTGGGGCGTTCGTTCCTTGAGCAGTCTATGAATCAGGAAGCAGTGGAAACACTGCAGCGGTCCGTGGAAAGTTATGAACTCGCCGAGTCGGGGGATACCAAGAGTAAGGAAATCAATTATTGGCTTGCCCGGGCCTTGGAGGCATCCGGGCAGTTCGAGGAGGCGGAAAAGACATATAGCCGCATCGCGCAGTGGGATATTGCATTCCGCGACGCCCGGCAGCGGCTTGCGGAACTGCGGAAAAAGCGGACGTGATTCCCGGTTCTCACAGGATTTCCATGGTCTTGCCTTGGCGGTCGCTGCTGAATGTATCATCCATGAGGAACTGCGGGGCAAACCATGATTCCACTGATTCAGGCATTGTTGATCCGCTTTACCTATGTTGCTCTGGCGATGCTTCTGATTGCCGCGGGCTGCGGCGTGCCGATTCCTGAAGATGTGCCGCTGATTTTTTCGGGTTATCTATGCAATCCTGGCCAAAGTCCGCTGGCGACTATCGCGGCCGGACCAACTACCGCGCACCACGCCGTGATAGCCACACCTGGCCGTGTGCCGAGCCTTGAAATCATGATTCTGTTTGGGATGACCGGTTTGCTGGTGGGGGACAGTATTTTATATTTTGTGGGACAGCGCGGCATTGATGCTGATAACTTCCTGGCGCGCCATGTTCGCAAAGTGATGCACTCCAAGCGGCGTGAACGGGTGGAAAAATATTTCCGTAAGCATGGAAACGTGACGCTGTTTATTGGAAGGTTTTTACCCGGCGTGCGGGCGATGATCTTTGCCCTGTGCGGCATTTCACGCATGCCATATTGGCGATTCCTGGTGGTGGATGGCTTGGCGGGGTTGATAAGCGTCCCGACGCTGCTCTATCTGGGATACTGGCAGGCGGCACGCATTAACTGGCTTTTCAGGGAAGTCAATAAGGTGAAACATTATATTTATATTGGCGCGGGAATCGCGGTGGTGCTGGCGGTGGTTATTTTTCTGATCCACCGTCGGCAGCAACAGCAGAAATCCGAAAATATGTCTGCAAAATGATGGCGTACGCCGTCACTGGGGCGAAAACAGGTCGGTTTGATCGGGATCCCTGATCGAGCTTTGATTCATGATATCGCGTGCTTCGTTAACCAGTTCCCCCAAGTCCCGGAATTCCCGATAGACCGAGGCGAAACGAACGTAGGCAATCGGATCGGTTTGCCGCAGAAAATACATGACCTGCTCACCAATATATGAACTTGGAGCCTCACGCTGATACTTCTGAACGACATTCTCCTCCACCGCATCGACAATGCGCGCGATGGCTTCCGCCGATACCGGGCGTTTGTAGCACGCTTTTTGAATGCCGGAAAAAATAAGATTGCGATCAAACGGAACCCGGGAGCCATCTTTTTTGACCACCGTCAAACGTACAACTTCCTCGATGCGTTCATAGGTTGTAAAACGACGGTTGCAATGCTCACATTCACGGCGCCTGCGGATGGACTGCCCACCCTCAACCGGACGGGAATCCAGAACATGATCCTGATCAACAGTATGACAAAATGGACACCGCACGCACTACTTCCAAAAACACTCCGAGCACGAATAGAGTAGTCGGCTTGCGTGAGAGCGTCAAATCGTATGGCCACAGACCTCTTTGCCGGAGATATAGAGCCATGGCGTGGGCGAGCAGACCCACCACGCACCAGGAGCCTGTCCCCGCGTTCAGGCCACATGCACTTCCGCAGCCACCGTGCGAAGGGTTTCAGCGCCGCCGAGGCGATTATCTTTACATGCTGCCAATTGCACCTGCCCGGTCAGACGAATATCTGCTGAGGAACTGCCGATCTCCAGGTGCATTTCCCCCGGTTCAATGACAAATTTTTTCTTATCTGCATCCCAGTACCACAGAGCTTGCGTATTGTAGGGTAAAGAAAAACTCACGCGACGCGCCTGCCCGGGCCGCAATTCCACGCGTGCAAAACCGACGAGTTCCCGGATAGGACGTTTGATACTTGATTTCGGCACGCGGACGTACAACTGCACAACTTCCGCACCCGACCTGCACAGCCAGTGTGCCTGCCAGGCACGGGTCTTCACTGGCGGCCTCTTCGCACCGGCCCCAGCGCGGATCACGATGCAGATTTAATGTTTGCGGTGAATAAAAGGTCAGCGAATTTCCGGTTCGGTTGTGCCACGCACGCGCCTCATCGGACACCGCCGTGTAAACCCGCAGGTTCAGTTCCGGATTCCATGCCGCAGCCAGGGCCAGGGGCTGCGGGAAACTGGTGCCTTTCGCGTAGCCGCGTGCCAAACCGTGCAAGGCCTCGGACCAGTATTGGTAGCGGCTCAAACCCAGCCGCTTGATCGCCGGGGCGGTATTGCCGGTCTGACTTATTTTTTCCGCCAGCGTCATGGTTGCTACCAGAGCGGCGGCACGATTTCTGGCCCGCAGATAGGCCGTTTGAGAAACACCTGCCGTTGCAGTCACCTGGGCGGGGTCACCGCTGCTGGTCATTGATTTCCCGGGCAGGACAGCCAGTGCGGCCGCCAGTTGCAACATCTCCCGTCGTCGCATCATTGATGCCTCCATCACGGTTAAATTCTCCGCCAGGTCAACTGCCGACTGCCCGGCCAATCGGCAAGTCCATGACCAGCAGGGACTTTGGCGTTGCTACCATTGGCGTAAGTATGATGGCGTCGTCTAAAAAAGCAATAGATGGTTCGGGCGCAGCGAGGTGTAGCGCGTTTTTTTTCAGAGAAGTCATTTAAGACCTGTTCCCGATGCCCGGCCACGCTTAAGGCTGCTTCATCCCGGCGTAATAATCCTGTATGGGCTTGACCGTCCACTGCCCTTGTTTGAGACTTACAATGGCATCGGCGGCAGCTTCGGCTCCGGTAATTGTGGTGATAATCGGAATTCTGTTCAGAACGGCGGCGGATCGAATGCGGCCTTCGTCCGTGGTGGGGCCTTTGTGGGTAGGGGTATTAATCAACAATTGCACCTGTTGGTTTTTAATGGCGTCGATAATGTTGGGACGGCCTTCCTGAATTTTATTTATCTTTCGGCAGGGCACGCCCGCGTCATTGAGCGCCGCGCATGTACCGCTGGTGGAAATGAGTTCAAAACCCGCCTGGGCAATCTTCCGCGCTGTTTCGATGATCGCTTTTTTGTCGCCATCCCGTACGGAAATATAAACCGTACCGGACATCGGCAGGCTGCCGCCGGCGGCCATCTGAGATTTGGCATACGCCACAGGGAAGCTGGAATCTATGCCCATGACTTCGCCGGTGGAGCGCATTTCCGGGCCTAAAATAACATCCACGCCGGGGAATTTGCTGAAGGGAAATACACTTTCCTTCACAGCGACGTGATGCTTGGGAATGATTTCTTCACTGACACCCAGTTCCGGCAATGTTTTGCCGCACATGACTTTTGCCGCGATTTTTGCCCAGGCCACACCGGTGGCTTTGCTGACAAACGGCACCGTGCGGCTGGCGCGCGGGTTCACTTCCAGCACATAGACTTCATTATCTTTTATCGCGAACTGTACATTCATTAACCCCCGCACCGCCAAGGCTTTGGCTAATGCCAGTGTATTGTCATGAATGCGCGCCACGATTTCCGCCGGCAAACTGAATGGAGGCAAGGAACAGGCGGAATCACCGGAGTGAATCCCCGCTTCTTCGATGTGTTCCATCACGCCAATGACCAGATAGTTGCTGCCGTCGCCCAACGCATCGACATCCACTTCCGTGGCATCGCCCAGGAAGCGGTCAATAAGAATCGGATGTTCCTCCGCCACTTCCACGGCATGGCGAATGTAATAATCCAACTGTGTTTCATCGGAAACAATTTCCATGGCCCGGCCGCCCAGTACAAACGAGGGACGCACCAGTACCGGATAGCCAATTTCCGCAGCCACTTTGCGGGCCTGCTCGGCACTGCGGGCAATTCCGCCCGGGGGCTGCTTGAGGCCCAAAGATTTTATCAGGCGGTTAAATTTATCCCGATCTTCCGCGGCTTCAATGGACTCCACAGCCGTGCCAATGATCGGCACGCCGGCATCTTTAAGGCCGCGGGCGAGATTCAGCGGAGTTTGGCCGCCGAATTGTACGATGACCCCTTGCACCAACCCCCCGGGCTGGCTTAATGGGCGGCCATTGAGGCGTTCGACAATGTTCAGCACATCCTCATGCGTGAGGGGCTCAAAGAACAGGAGGTTCGACGTGTCGTAATCCGTGCTGACGGTTTCCGGATTGGAATTGATCATCACGCTTTCAAGGTCCAGTTCCCGGCACGCAAAGGCGGCCTGCACGCAGCAATAATCAAATTCAATGCCTTGCCCGATGCGATTGGGGCCGCCGCCTAAAATAATAATTTTCCTGCGATCGGTGATGCGCACTTCATCATCGACCTGCTGCATGGAGCGGCCGTTTTCCAGCCGGGTGATCGGACTTTCATAAGTGGAATAATAATACGGCGTGGCCGCTTCAAATTCCGCAGCGCAGGTATCGACAAGTTTATAGACTGGCTCAATGGTCAGGCGCTTGCGGATGCCTCGAACTTCCGCAGGCTGTAGGGACCACACCGAGCCTAGCTGCACATCGGAATATCCCATTTCCTTGCTGCGGCGCAAAAGCGCCGCAAAACGCTGGCGATCTTCGGCGGAAATCTTCCCGGCCATAAAGGCGGCGGCCTGCGGGCGCATCTGAAATAATTCCTCTTCAAAATCAACAAGTTCCTTCATTTGCGAGAGAAACCAGGGGTCGATATGGGTCAGTTCATGCACCCGCTCCAGCGTGTAATGCATTTTAAAAGCGTAGCGGATGTAATAGAGCCGGCCCTGCGAGGGAATCGATAGTTTACGAATTAACCGGTCTTCCGGTATCGGCCAGACTTGCGCCGCCTCTTCCAAAGCCGCCATGCGGGTTACAAAAGCCCCGCGGTCACCCAGACTTGATGGGACCGAGGAAGGTTGGGTATCAAGTTCCAATACCTGCCTTCGCCACCATTTATCAATGCGATCCAGCCCCAGGCCGAAGCGTTTAACTTCCATGGATCGTATGCCTTTTTGCAGGGCTTCCTTAAACGTCCGGCCGATGCTCATGGCTTCGCCGACGCTCTTCATCTGGGTTGTGAGTGTTTCGTCCGCATCAGGGAATTTTTCAAAGGTCCAACGCGGAATTTTCACCACCACATAATCGATTGACGGTTCAAAACATGCCACGGTGCGGCGGGTGATATCATTGGGCAGCTCATCAAGCGTATAACCCACCGCGAGTTTGGCGGCAATACGAGCGATGGGAAACCCGGTGGCTTTGCTGGCTAACGCACTGGAGCGGGATACCCGCGGATTCATTTCCACCACCACCATATCCCCATTGGCGGGGTTGATGGCGAACTGAATATTGGACCCGCCGGTTTCCACGCCAATGGCCCGGATGACCGCAATGGCCCCATCGCGCATGCGTTGATATTCTTTGTCAGTCAGAGTTTGGGCCGGGGCGACGGTGATGGAATCGCCGGTGTGTACGCCCATGGGATCAAAATTTTCAATGCTGCAGACAATCACCACGTTGTCGGCTTTGTCACGCATGACTTCCAGCTCATATTCCTTCCAGCCGATCAGCGATTGATCAATCTGGATTTCATTAATCATGGACGCATCGATACCGCGCTGGGCGATATTTTCAAATTCCTCCATGTTCCAGGCCACACCGGATCCGGTTCCGCCGAGCGTAAATGACGCCCGGATAATACACGGTAACCCGACCTGCTGGGCCACTTGTCTGGCTTGTTCCATGTTGTACGCCAAGCCGCTAGCCGGACACTGTAAACCGATGGATTCCATAATAGTTTTGAATTTGCGACGATCTTCTCCGCGATGAATCGCTTCCCGTGTGGCACCGATCATCTGCACGCCGAATTTTTTCAGGATTCCCGCATCTTCCAGTGCGACCGACAAATTCAGGCCCGTCTGGCCACCGAGCGTAGGCAGTAGCGCGTCAGGGCGTTCGATTTCAATTATTTTAGTTATGGCCTCCACCGTCAGCGGTTCAATATATGTGCGGTCGGCCATATCCGGATCGGTCATAATAGTGGCCGGATTGGAGTTTACCAGGATCACGCGGTAGCCCTCTTCTTTGAGAGCTTTGCACGCCTGCGTGCCGGAATAATCAAATTCACAACCCTGTCCGATGACAATAGGGCCGGAGCCGATGATCAGGATACTCTTAAGGTCCGTTCTTTTGGGCATGGGTCAATAACCTTTTACACCAGGGTCGGGGAAAAAACTTGTAAGTTTGTATCAGAAATCGCGCCGTCGCGAAAGTGCCCGCGGTTATTTTTCCCGAACGCGGCGTTCCATCGTGGCGCGGAAATAATTCCGGAATGTCGGCAGGCCGGCCTGCGTCCAGGCGGATTGGATTTTTTCCACCAGAGCGGCGTTATTTTTTCGCAAATCACTTAAAAACTTGGCATCTGGCGACGTTTCAGGTGCCATCAGATGCGTGTCATGGGCATCGGCCAGAAGCAGATAACTTGTACCATCCGGCGATTCTTCGACGTTTAATTTCATGTGTGGATACGCCACCTGCCCCAAACGCAGGCGATAAACCGCCCGCCCATCCTTATTGGCCGGTTCAAACCATTCAGGATTGATGGGGTCGGAATCCGCTGATGCCAAGATCGGTGCGATTCGCGCCTCAACGACATCGGGAATTTTCCCGACCCCGTACGCCAGCGGTAAATAGATTTCAATGGCTTTTTTAACAATCTGCACATGCGGCAGCGGTGGATGTTGTAATTCAGTCATAACTAACGCCTGATCGGTTTTCCCCGACCGTCCTGGTTTCCCGGTACTCTCAAAAATCAGTTTACACGAAATCCCCACCCAATGCCCGCCCGGCGCGCGCAATCCCCTTAGTCCGGGGCGGAAGCGTCGCGGTTGGACGCGGAACGCCGGCACGGAAAGCATTGGCACTCCGACGCGGCAATCGCGGTGCCAATCGTAAAGGGGCGACGCGCATCGTGCGATTCAAGTGCGTTCCGCGTCATTCAACGCTCCCGCATTGAGCTAACGCCCACGTAACGGCAGGTGGGCAATGCCGTTACGGAAAATATTGGCAGTTTGATCGGCCGGGCGGATTTGTCGGCGTTGACAGTTGGCTCTCGCCAGATTGGGGTGATGGCTATAGAATGCGGGTATGAAAGTCAGTTTGTTTGTAACCTGTCTAACCGATTTATTCGCACCTGATGTGGGTATGGCGGTGGTTAAAACGCTGGAGCATTTTGGATGCAGCGTGGATTTTCCCACGGGCCAGACTTGTTGCGGGCAGCCGGCGTTTAATAATGGTTTTCCCGCGGAGGCCCGGGCCTTAGCGGTTAAAATGATTGATGTATTTCATGATGCGGATTATATCGTCACGCCCTCAGGCTCCTGCTGTGCCATGATACGTGATCATTACATTGAATTATTTCATGATGATCCGGATCAGCGGAAACTCGCTGAGGATTTTGTCGCACGGTGTTATGAATATGTGGAATTTCTGACCAAAATATTGAAGGTGGATCTATCCAAGCTTTCGCTGTCGGAAAATGAAATGTTCACCTATCACTTCACGTGCCACCTGCGGGGCCTGGGAGCTACGGGAGAGCCGGCGATCCGATTGCTTAAGCAGTTGGGCGGGGCGCAATTTGCAGATCTGGAAAAGGCGGAACAGTGCTGTGGTTTTGGCGGCACGTTTGCCATTAAATATTCCGATATCAGCGGTGCCATGGTGCGCGATAAGGTGCAATGCGGCAGCAAAACCGGGGCACAAACCATGATTGTCAATGATGGCGGATGCGCTATGAATATCGGCGGTGCCTGCCACCGCATGGGCGCGTCATTCCGGGTACAGCATATTGCACAGATCATCGCCGCCGCTATTGAGCATACCGCGAGGGCGAAAGCTTCATGAATAGCGTTAAGGAATCACCATCCTCGCCGCAGCGCGGCTTGTCGTTGCCGGTGTTTCATCCGGATTTTATGGCAGAGGCGCATGCGGCCACTGCCGATGCGGTCCTTCATGCGGCACTGGATAATTCGGTAACCAAAAAAGATTATGGCAGGCGGAGCAGTCTGGCGGAATTGCCCGATGCCGATGGCCTGCGGCAACTGGCTGGCGATATAAAACGCCATACGCTGGATCATCTGGATTATTATCTGGAACTTCTGGAGCGCAATGTTATCAAACACGGGGGAGCGGTCTATTTTGCCGCCACACGCGATGAGGCTAATAGTCTGATTGTAGACATCGCCCGGCGCACCGGCAGCAAGCTGGTGGTAAAAAGTAAAAGCATGGTCAGTGAAGAAACAGAACTGAATGACGCGCTGACGGCGGCCGGTATTGAACCGCTGGAAACGGATCTTGGCGAGTTCATATTACAGGTGGACCACGACCATCCGACGCATATTGTCATGCCGGTCATACACAAAAATGCGGCGGAAATTGGGCGGATCTTTGAACATTATTTCAAAACGCCGTTTACGGACAATCCTCAGGAGCTGGCGGAAATGGCCCGCGTTTATTTGCGGAATCGATTCAATCAGGCGGATATGGGGATCAGTGGCGTGAACTTTGCGATCGCTGAAACCGGGTCGCTTGTCTTATGCACCAATGAAGGCAACGGCCGCATGTGCACCACGCGCCCCCGGGTTCACGTGGCGCTGATGGGCATGGAAAAGGTTATTCCCGCGCTGGACGATCTGCCGGTGTTTCTCAAACTGCTGGCGCGGTCCGCCTCCGGGCAGGCGTTAACACAGTACACCAATATCATCACGGGTTGCCGACGGCCCGGTGAGCATGACGGGCCGGAAGAACTGCATTTAATAATTATGGATAATGGCCGGTCTAAAATTTTGGCTGGTGAATACCGTGACACGTTACGTTGCATTCGCTGCGGCGCGTGTCTTAATGCGTGTCCGATTTATCGCAAGGTGGGGGGGCGGACGTATGGCAGTGTGTATCCGGGGCCGATTGGTGCCTTATTAACACCGCTATTTAACGGG
>DAHXLH010000310.1:0-5243 GCA_027366115.1 Phycisphaerales bacterium | reverse complement strand
CATTACGACTAAACTAACAGGCGGTAATAAATGCCTGGGAGGCTTGCATGAGTTGGAATATAGCGGTGCCCGCAAATCGAAACGTGCGCTATCAGACCGCCTTTTACGGTAACCTCAGGCGCTGCGTGGCGTGCGGCAATAGCGATCGGCCGCGCAAGCGGAGATGCTCATGAAAGATGCGCCGCCCCCAACATACCGCCCTGTCGTGGCGGCTCTGGCTCGATGGTACATTCCTCGTTTTGTGCGCAAAGGCTTTCATGCCGTGCGGCTGGACGCTCAAAGCGCCATTCCCCCCGTAGCCGGCCCAACGGTTATTTATTTGAATCATCCCTCCTGGTGGGACCCTTTGCTTGGGGCGGTGATGGCGTGCCGATTTTATCCGCGGCATAAACACTACTGCCCGATAGATGCCCAATCCCTCGCACAGTACCCGATCATGCGTAAGTTAGGCTTTTTTCCTGTTCATAAAAATACCGCGCGTGGCGCGGCCGAGTTTTTGCAAACTAGCCGAAGCGTATTGCGGCAGAATAATGCCATCCTCTGGGTGACCCCGCAGGGGGATTTTGTGGACGCTCTGGTTCGCCCGGTCACGCTTAAACCCGGCTTGGGACATTTGGCCAGAGATATTCGCCCCATAACTTTTGTACCCATGGCGGTGGAATATATTTTCTGGCAGGACCGCCTGCCGGAAGCCCTGATTTCTCTTGGGGCATTGATCAATCCAGATTTGCATGGGGATAAAACGCCCGCACAATGGACTGAACTTCTCGCGAGGGCACTTGAACATCAGCAAAACGTATTGCGGGCTAAAGCCGTCTTAAGATCCGGCGATGGTTTTACGACGCTGTTGGAGCGTCAATCAGGCGTGGGGGGAATTTATGATTTGCGCTTCGGTGGCAAAAAGCCTCTATCCGCTTCGGCAAGTCCGACAGAAAAGGCCCCTTTGTGATGCTGCCCATTTTAGTGATTATGGCTCTGCTTCTGGCGGCTATTCCGGCCGTGCTGGTGACGGCGAATCTCCCCTTGTTCCGCGAACCTGGGCCGGGAGTATCGGACGGCCCGGCTCGGGAACTATCTGTTCTGATCCCTGCGCGCAATGAAGCTGACCATATCAGGGCGGCCGCGCAGTCCGTTCTAGCCAATCAAGACGTGACGCTTGAATTAATTATTCTCGACGACCAATCCACCGACGCCACCGCGGACATCGTGCTCGCTCTAGCCGCAGAGGATTCGCGCATCACCTTGCTGAATTCCTCCGCGTTACCGCAGAACTGGTGCGGTAAACAGCACGCCTGCTGGCAACTATCGCAGAGAGCCAAATATGATCTGATGGTATTTATGGATGCTGACGTTGAGCTTGCGCCCGATGCCCTGGCAGGCATGGCCGGATTTATGCAAAACCGAGAAATGGCGTTGGGCAGCGGATTTCCATTGCAGAAGACCCAAAGCTTGTTTGAAAAACTCCTGATTCCCCTGATGTACTTTATTCTCCTGGGTTTTCTCCCGCTCAATCGGATGAGAAAAAGTAACGATCCGGCGTATAGTGCCGGTTGCGGGCAATTATTTATCGCCAGAAAATCTGCCTATATGGCCGTCGGGGGGCATAGCGCCATTCGTGCTTCGCGTCATGATGGAATTACGCTGCCGCACGCATTTCGGAAGGCGGGATTTGCCACGGATATTTTTGACGCCACCGCCTTAGCGTCGTGTCGGATGTATCACTCTGCCGGGGAGGTGTTTCATGGATTAGCAAAAAATGCTACGGAGGCTTTGGCGTCGCGAAAAATGATTGCTCCGGCTACGATTATTCTCCTGGGTGGCCAAGTTATGCCGTTGGTTATACTGATCACCGCAGTGCTGCGGCATGCCGCGCCAGTCATCATTGTTTTAGCAGCGATCGCCACCGGGCTAAGTTATTGGCCGCGGATGCTCCTGACAATCAGGTTTCGCCAATCAACGCCCGGAGCCATCTTGCATCCGCTGGGAATTTCCCTGCTGGTGGTTATTCAGTGGTACGCGTTGCTGCGGCAACTGCTGGGCAAAAACATCGCATGGCGCGGCCGCGCGTAACGGGCGATCAACCCCGGCCACCCATTTACTTACATGACCAGCACCGCGCGAAATCGCACCTTGTTAGCCATCATGTGCTCGTAAGCCTCGGCGGCCTTCTCCAGAGGGAATTTTTCCACCATCACCTTGACGCCCGTAAGGGCCGCAAAGTTCAGAGTATCTTGTGAATCCATGGCAGTACCGGATGGCCAGCCGGAAATAGATTTGCTTTCGCCGATAAGCTGCAGGGGCGTTACCGGTATCGGATCTGTGCCGGCTCCAACAATGACCAGGTGCCCGGCGATGCCCAGACCGGCGATCAGCGGTGCCATGGATTTACTATCCGGCGCGGTTGCTAAAATAACCCGTGCGCCGCCCCATTTTTTCAAGGCCTGCGCCGGAGATTCTTTGGATGTGTCTACATATTCATGTGCCCCAAGTTTCATGGCCAGATCGCGTTTAGCATCGGATGCGGAAATAGCCACCGTGTGAAATCCCATAGCCCTCGCAAATTGCACGCCCAAATGGCCCAATCCGCCCAGACCCTGTATGGCCACAACATCCCCGCCTCTGGCCCCGCTGTTGCGTAGTGCATTATAGGTTGTAACCCCGGCGCACATCAGCGGTGCCGCATTGGTAGCATCCAGAGCTTCGGGCACAAGCGCCACCGCCTCCTGCGGGACGACGCAATATTCCGCATAGCCACCGTCGTAGCTAATCCCCGCAATCTGTTCTTTGCCGCAATGAATAAAATCCCCCCGGCGGCACGGTTCACAGACAAAACAATGCCCGCCATGCCAACCCACACCCACACGCTGTCCCGGCTGAAAGTTTTTTACCGCACTACCCACGGCATCGACGGTACCGATCATTTCATGGCCGGGAATGCGCGGATACGTGATGCCGGGAAATAATCCTTCTTTAACAAACATATCGCTGTGGCAAATGCCGCACGCCTGAACTTTAATTCGGATGCCCGACACCCCCGGCTCGGGAATGGGCCGTTGAACCAACTCGAAAGCCCCTTTTGCATAAGCCACCTGAACCGCACGCATCGTCGCCATAATCAACTCCAAAAACAGTATTTGCGCCGCGCTAACCACCGCGAGGACAAAATCATTTTAGCCCGGCACGTGCTACAGAGCCAGTTTTTTACCGGGCCTACCGGGCGGCATGTCGCCCGATAAGCAAAATAGCGCGTTTTTTTCTTTACTTTATACCTCTCTATGATGTACCATTCACTATAGCCGAAGATCGCAATGCGGTCGGCAGGCGAGAAGGTTCTACAATTTTTACGAGAGGAAACGATCATGGCCCATAAACAGTCTCAAACCGGTTCACCCCTCCGCCGAATATCGCGCGGGGCCTTTACCCTCATCGAAATTCTTGTGGTTGTCTCCATCATCGCCATTCTTATAGCCATTCTGATCCCCGCCCTGGCAGCTGCCAAAGCGGAATCAGAAACTGTGGCCTGCCTGGCCAATCAAAGAACTATCGCCCAGTCCCTGGTCATGTTCGCCCATCAACATAATGGCTATATGGTGAAGGGATCGAATAATGGGTACGGGGTGCCCGGAAACATGGCGGTTTCGGACGGGGCGTACATGGGTGCTCCGCAGATATGGGGCTACGGCTCGAGCACGGCTTCGCCCGCACTGAACTGGGATCAGGTATTGGTCGTCGATAAATATGTCACGTTCGGGGTCCTTCAGGACCCCGCGGATACTCAGGACGACTACGGGCGGACTGGAAACGGGAAGTTGCGTTACTCCTCGCTTCCACTGGCGGCGGCACAGCCCTACCAGAACCTTCCGGGCTCGTACCGGTTGAACGCCAGCAATCAGCCGGAAGACTACCAAGGCCCCAACGGCCCCACCACCTACGAGAAGCCGGTCTACAACGCCTACGCCATCACCAGCGTAAACGCCCCCTCGCAGTCGATAATCCTCTGCGACGGCGGCTACCCCACGGGATGGACGACTGCTCCTGTGGTGGCGGACGTTGCGACTTGGGGTAAGGGCGACGAGGCATTGGGCTATACCAACAACCCAAACAAGGGCACAAACGATACCAGCAACATTAACACGACCATTCACTCCGGCGAGTTCAATGTTGCCTTCTTGGACGGGCACTGCCAAACGGTAAAATGGCCTGAAACTTGGGCACCGGCTGGCCAGCCGACGATAGTGCCGGCAAGCCCCGGTGCTCCGGCTTGGAACGCCGGCACCGCCCCCATCACAACTGGGTGGCGGCAGATATTCAGCCAGGATTTTCCGGATAGGTAACATTTTTCCCTTCAAGGTCTGGTGTGATCGCCATCAGCCGCAGCCAAAGCTCGTTGGCCAGCAGCGCGCGGGACGCGCCTATGCCGCCGAGGGCTGCAATTATACCGCACGCGGTTTCCCCCCAATCTACGCCCCTGCGCATTGCCACAAACGGCAAAATCCAAGCGAAAAAGCGTAGTACGGGCCAGCGGCGCGGAGGCCGTGCGCGGCCTGCGACCACTATATGCACTTTCATCTATAGACCGCTAGAATGACGACGTTAGCCGGAAACTGGACCGGCGAATTATTAATGGGGTCCACTCATGATCGAAAGAAACCGTCAACTTGGAGCGTCTGAGCTAAAAATTTCACCCATTGTTTTGGGGACCTGGGCAATTGGTGGATGGATGTGGGGCGGTTCGGACGAACAGACATCCATTGCCGCCATCAAGGCATCCTTCGACGCGGGCGTCACCACGATCGACACCGCAGCCATTTATGGCATGGGCTACAGCGAGCAACTGGTCGGAAAAGCCATTCGCGGTTACCCCCGGGAAAAAATTATCATCGCCAGCAAATGTGGTATGCGATGGGATGATCCAAAAGAGAAGGGTTCCGATCCGTGGCCGCAAAAAGATCCCGCCGGTCGCGACGTGGTGATTCGCAAAAATTCAAAGCCTGCAAGTATTACGTATGGGTGCGAACAGAGTCTCCAGCGACTGGGTGTTGATTATATTGATCTTTATCAGATCCACTGGCCGGATGCCGCCACGCCGGTGGAGGAGTCCTTTGGCGCCCTGGAAAAGCTTCGCAAGGCCGGAAAAATTCGGGCTATTGGAGTAAGCAATTATGATGTCGCATGGATGGAGAAGGCTCGTTCCGCCGGCCAACTTGCCAGCCTGCAGCCGCCTTACAGCCTGCTGAATCGTG
>DAHXLH010000188.1:0-13008 GCA_027366115.1 Phycisphaerales bacterium | reverse complement strand
TTAACCGCCCAACGCCGCATGGAATTAGACGCGTTATGCGATCCCAGGGTGATCACCGCGATCCAAACCCTGGAAGCTGACAATAAAGCTAAGCGAATTCATTTCGGGGAAATCGGAAACTAAGGATGGGCAATAGAATGGACAAATCACGGCTGGAAGCGTTCAGTGACGGCGTATTAGCCATTATCATCACCATTATGGTATTAGGCCTCAAGGCCCCGACTCTCTATTAGCCAGGGCGCTTAAATCGGATACCAAAGGCCGGCTTTCGCCACTCCTTTATCTCTGCGCTATTCCGTGCGCGTTTGTGGCACCATGGATTGCCGGCGGCCTGTATGTGGGCGTGGCCATCCTCTGGCTTATTCCAGACCGTCGGATTGAACGCGTGCTGACCGAAGTGCCGCAGAAGACGCCAGAGAGTTAAAGCCTTCCACTATCACTGAAGGCCCTTTATGTACCGGTGCCGTCGGCAGGCGGATCCGAGAAACGCACGTTATCGGACATTTTCAACCCGCGTTGTTCCTGCATAGAAAACAGCCAGCCAAGCCCATGGGCCGGCGGGAGGCGTAATGCATTGGTATATGTATATCATCGCAGGTGTCACACCGCCGGGAAATGTCACACCCAATCCGGATTCTCTTAGGGCACGGGTACTGGTTTGCCGATAACACATATTGTCCGTGCTCCTCGGATCGCGAATTCAGAAATTTGCGGTGCGTGATGACGGTTGCAGGCAAAGTTAAATATCTCGGAGGGCAGTCAAAAAAGGATGCGGTGAAGTCATGAAAGTATCTCGGGCGGTATGGACGGAAAACACCGGATGGAAGAATCAGGTGACATGTAACGGATCGGCCTCCCGAGCCGATCTCGTGCTGGTCTTTGGATCGCCGGCATTAATGAAGCAGCCGGCCCGCATGACTGAACTGAAAAAGCTCTTTCCGACGGCTTATATATGTGGCTGCTCAACGGCCGGTGAAATTGCCGGCGATCAGGTCTCGGACGACACCATGACCGCGACATCCGTAAGTTTCCAAAGCACTAAAATTCACGCGGCGAAAGCCATTATTGACGATCCCCATCGAAGTTTTGATATCGGCGCAGAGCTGGCGGCCGCCCTGCCAACGGAGGATCTGGTTCATATATTCGTGCTGTCCGACGGTCTGGCCGTCAATGGCAGTGAATTGGTGCGGGGGCTAACCAGCCAAGCGCCGGCTGGCGCGGCCATCACCGGAGGGCTGTCGGGCGATGGGGCGCGATTTTCTGAAACATACGTGTGCGCTGACGGCGTAGTATTGCCCAGGCAGGTCGTCGCGATTGGATTCTACGGTAAAAACTTAAAAATCGGTTACGGTTCCATGGGGGGCTGGGACTCGTTTGGGCTGGAGCGGCGAATTACCCGATCAGAGGGCAATGTGTTGTATGAACTTGATGGGCGTTCGGCATTAGAGTTGTACAAAGAATACCTTGGCCCGCACGCGGCGCAATTACCGGCCAGCGGCCTGCTGTTCCCGTTGACTGTGCGGGCTAATGGTTCCACTGAAACGGTTGTCCGGACAATTCTCGCCGTGGATGAAGCCGCGCAGAGCATGACCTTTGCCGGTGATATTCCGCAAGGCGGCTTGGCGCAGCTGATGTCCGCCAATTTTGACCGCCTGGTGGATGGTGCGGATGGTGCCGCCCAGGAATGCCGGCGGCGCATCGGTAATGCGAATACAGAATTGGCGGTGCTGATCAGTTGCGTAGGGCGAAAGCTGGTGTTGCAGCAGCGCATTGATGAAGAAGTTGAGGCGGTGGTCGGCGTATTGGGAAGTCGCGCGGTAACAACCGGGTTTTATTCCTACGGAGAAATTTCCCCCTTTACCCCCAGTGCCCAATGCGCTTTACACAATCAGACCATGACCATTACCACCTTTGCGGAGGCCTGACATGCACTCGTTGCTGGAACGGCAGCTCAAAAAGACCGCCATCAACACCGCGCAACAGACCGAGGAATTTCAGCGATTCCTGTCGCTGGTGGATGCGGTGTATCATCAGTCGGATGAAGATCGGCGACGCATTGAACGGTCGATGGAGATTAACTCCCGGGAACTCACGCAGCGCAATGAGCAAATCGCCGCCGCGGAACGCAAATACCGCGATATTTTTGATCACGTATTCGAGGGAATATTTCAGTACACCTCCGAGGGAACATTGCTATCCGCCAATCCGGCCATGGCACGGCTTTGTGGGTATGTCCACGCGGAGCAATTGAAGTCGGACGTGTGCGACATACGCCGACAGTTATACGTGGACTCAACCCGCCACGCACAAATTCTCATGGAGATCGCGCGGCATGGATCCATAAAGAATTGGGAATCCGAAATTTACCGCCAGGATGGGTCGATTATCTGGATTATGGAAAGTACGCGCGCGGTATTGGGCCCGGATGGCGCGGTGACATATTATGAAGGCGTCATGTGGGACATCCACGCGCGCAAAACCGCTGAAGCCGAACGTGAACAAATGCAGCGGCGGCTTTCCGCCGTGGCGCGGCAGGCGGGCATGGCGGAAATTGCCACAGGTGTTCTGCACAACGTGGGGAATGTATTAAATAGCATCAATGTGTCAGCCTCCCTGTGTGAGGATCGGGCGAAGACTTCCAAGTTGCCGGGATTCACCAAAGCCATCGGGCTTTTTCACGAACACCAGGCGGATTTGGCAGCATTTTTAACGCAGGATGAAAAGGGCCGGCAAGTAGTGGATTATCTGGGGCGTCTTAATGAGCATTTGCTTAAAGAACAGCACGACCTGCTGGCCGAGCTAAGCTCGCTGGTGCAAAATATTCAGCATGTAAAAGAGATTGTCAAAAGTCAGCAGACGTATGCTAAAACAGCGGTAGTACATGATAAAGTCCCGGTTTCGGAAATTGTGGAAGACGCCATCCGGATCAATCAGGAATCCCTTGAACGCCACCGCATCACCGTGGTGCGGGAATTGGCCAGCCTGCCGCCGTTGACCTTGGACAAGCATCAGATCCTGCAGATTCTGGTAAATCTTATCAGCAATGCCAAATATGCCATGCGCGGTATATCCGCAGATCGAACATTGACCATTTCCGCGTCCTTGCGCGCGGATGATTCGTCTCGTCTGGTGGTAAGTGTAGGTGACACCGGATCAGGTATCCAGCCGGGGGATTTAGCGCGGATTTTTTCAATGGGCTTTACCACGCGCTCCGATGGTCACGGATTCGGCCTGCACACCTCGGCGCTGGCCGCGAAAAGTATGGGTGGCGAATTGACGGCACACAGCGACGGAGTTAATCAAGGCGCAACATTCCGCCTTGAAATACCGATACTTTCTGATGATCAGGCTGTGGAAGCCGGAAGGGCCGCATGAACGAGAAAACGATTAATCGTCGCATTCTTATCATTGATGACAACCGCGCCATTCATGAGGATTTTCGCAAGATCCTCTGCCCGGAGGAAATCGCCAACGCTCTGGATGAAATGGAGAAAGACCTGTTTGGATCGGCACCTTCCGCCGCTAAGCGTGAGATTTATGAACTGCATTCCGCTTATCAGGGACAGGAAGGCTTGGAGATGGTCAGGCGTTCCATGGAAAGCACCGATCGCTATGCCCTGGCGTTTGTGGATATGCGTATGCCGCCGGGATGGGATGGCGTAGAGACCATTGAAAAAATATGGGAAGTGGATCCGGAAATACAGATTGTCATTTGCACGGCCTACAGTGATTACTCCTGGGAGCAAATCAACAGCAAATTTGGCGCTGCTGATCGCCTGCTGATTCTGAAAAAGCCGTATGACACTGCGGAAGTCTGCCAGTTGGCCTGCGCGCTGACGCAAAAATGGCAATTGGCCAGACACGCTCATCTTAAACTCAATCAACTTAACAGCATGGTCAAGGAACAGACGCGGCAACTCGAGGACACTAATTCCCGGCTCGTACTTGAGGTCGCCCAACGTCAGCAATCGCAGGAGCGATACCGCCTGATAGAAGCCGCGGTTAATGATGGCTTGTGGGACTGGGATATTCCCGCAGGGAAAATATATTATTCCCCGCGCTGGAAATCCATGCTGGGATTTACCGATTCGGAAATCGACGACTCCCCGGAGCAATGGTTTGGACGCATTCATCCCGATGATCGTACGTCTGTTACTGAGCACCAGAAGGAGCACTTTCAGGGCCGCAGCGAACAACTGTGCGGCGAATGCCGAATGTTACATAAGGATGGGCAGTATCGCTGGATGCTATACCGGGGCGTGGCGATCGGCGATGATAATGGAGTAAAAACACGGGCGGTGGGTTCCATCACCGATATTACCGACCGCAAGCTGGCGGAAGAGCAACTGCGTTTTGAAGCCCTGCACGATGCCTTAACGGGCCTGGCGAATCGGTTGCAATTAGCGGACCGATTGGGTCGTTGCATTGGCCGCCGGAAACGCGAATCGGATTTTCATTTTGCAGTGATGTTTATTGATCTCGATCGTTTCAAAGTCATCAACGATAGCCTGGGACATCAGATTGGCGATAAATTACTGGTGGAAATCGCCCGGCGGCTGAAAGTATTTGTGCGCGACGGGGATACTATAGCGCGGCAAGAGTCTGATCACATCGCCCGCATCGGTGGCGACGAATTTGTGCTGGTGCTGGAAAATATCCGCCATGAAAGTGATGTGCTGCATATCGCCCAGCGCTTGCATAAGGACGTATCCGGGACCTTTCATATTGACGGCCATGAAATTTGCACCCTGTTGAGTGTTGGCGTGGCATTCGGCAACGAGACCTATCACACCGCAGCGGAGATCCTGCGCGACGCCGACACGGCGCTGTATCAGGCCAAGTCGGATGGCAAATCCTGCACCCGAATTTTCGACCCGACCATGCACGAGCGTGCGGTAACGCGCTGGCAGACGGAAACCGAACTGCGAAAAGCTATTACCGATAATCAACTGGTGCTGCATTACCAACCCATTATCGATACAACCGGCAAGACGTTGGCTATGGAAGCACTGGTACGCTGGCAGCACCCCACCCGCGGCCTGCTGCCTCCCGGTGATTTTATTCCCATCGCGGAGGATACGGACCTGATTATCCATCTGGGCCGATGGGTACTTCTGGAGGCATGTCGGCAGGTGCAAAAGTGGCAGACGGAAATTCCATTGTCGGAGGATATTTCCGTCAGCGTCAACGTCTCCGGTAACCAATTTGCGCAAAGTGGTTTTGCGGCGGAAGTTGCCAAAGCATTGCGTGATGCAGAGATATCTCCGCACCGGTTGCGCCTGGAGATAACCGAATCCATGGCCATGACCGACGCGTCAACCGCCATTGCAACCTTAACGCGCTTGCGCTCCACCGGTGTAGCGATTGATCTCGATGATTTCGGCACGGGGTGCTCATCGCTTAGCCATCTGCACCGTATGCCATTGAATTGTCTGAAAATTGATAAAAGCTTCATCCGCACGATGCACAGCGATAAAGTCGGTTACGCCATTGTGCAAACCATTATCAAATTAGCACATCTCCTGAATCTGGGCGTGGTAGCCGAGGGGGTGGAAACCCAGGAACAAGCCGGCATTCTAAAAACTCTGGAATGCGACTACCTTCAAGGGTATTTAATAAGTAAACCGCTGGAGGCTTCACGAGCGACAAGCTACCTGGCGGCCACGGCCCAGTGTGTTCCCGGCACGGTCTTAGGGGCGGCCACAGTCGCCATGTGACGGTGCACACAATCATTCATTTAATGGCGCTGGTGTACGTATTAACGCCGCCAACAATGTGCTTATTTCACATTGTTACATTCATGGCAACGATATGGGGATTATGAGCAATGGCGACCTGAACCGCAGAACCGGTGCCGACCAGCAGATTGAATTTTGCCACATTATGCGCAACGGAAGTTATAAAGAGCCAGGCTATAATCACAACCTTTATCTGGGCGGCACCAGCGCACTGATCCGTGGATGCAATATCTCGCATGCCTTAACCGGCCATGATATCAAAAGCCGTTGCCATATTACCTGGATTGAGTATTGCTATATACATGGCTCGAATAACCGGGAAGTGGACCTTGTGGACGACAAGGTTAATACCGCCGCCCCCGGCAGCGATGCGGTCATACTGGGGTGTGTGATTGCCAAAGGGCGGGGTAATGGCAATCATGAGGTGATCCATTTCGGACAGGACGGCGGGGGACCACATAACGGCACCTTATTTGTCATCCATAATACGATCCGCACCCCCTGTCCCGGGCCGGTATTTGTCATGTCGGCAAGCGGTGCACATATATTGTGCTGCGATAACAGGATCGTCGGACCGCGCGGTCGGCTTAGTCTTACGCTGTTTATCCATGGTGCCAAAGCCGGCAATTTCTCCGGAAGCGGCAATTGGCTGTCCGCAGGTTATCGAAGCTGGCGGAAAATGCTGGGCGGCCGCCTGATCCCTTGGCCGCAGGCGCGCAGGCTGTTACCCCAGACCAATCTGCCCGTCCACGACCGTCAGCTAAAATTCCTGCGCCATGGACAACTGGTAAACTGGCCAGGGACAGCCGCCGGTGCGGGAAAAAATTAGAAATTGAAGAGTTGATCGCCCACTGCGATCGTGCCGGAAACAGATGATCAGGTGACCAGGTGACCGCAAGAGGGGCTGGAACGTCTCGGCGACAGCCACTCTTTTAGTCCCAACCTTATTTGCTCTCCTGATCACCTCTCTACTTTCTGCTCTAATCGGGCCGCAGCCCGATTTGCACTGCCAGCAGGCCCTTCTGAAAATGCAGGCGGTTTTCGGCTTGTTGAAATACGATGCTGCGATCGAAATCCATGGCCTGATCGGTTATTTCCACCCCCCGATACGCCGGCAGGCAGTGCATGACTACCGCGTGGGCTGGGGCGGCGGAAATGAGTTTTGCGTTGATCTGGTAGGGAGTAAAGATCTTCATCCGCTGCGCTTTTTCACTTTCCTGCCCCATGCTGACCCAGGTGTCGGTATAAATAATATCCGCGGCCCGAACCGCCTCCGTGGGGTCAGTGGTGGCCTGAAAATCAAATCCGGGGACACTTGATGCGGTTTGAATATCCGAGTGTTGCAGTTCATAGCCGATGGGCGCAGCGATGCGGAACTTTAAGCCGAACACCGCGCAGGCTTCCATGAGTGATCGGGCGACATTATTGCCATCACCCACGTACGCCAGCGTCAAGCCTGAAAGAGATCCGAAGTGTTCGCGAATGGTGAGCAGATCAGCCATCACCTGACAGGGATGGCTGCGGTCGCTAAGGGCGTTGGTTACCGGGCGATTGCTGAAACGGGCTAGTTGCACAAGGGTGTCATGCGCAAATGTACGGGCCATAATGGCGTCACAAAATCCCGAAAGCACGCGAGCGGCGTCGGGGACGCTTTCGCGCGTACCCAAGCCGATTTCACCGGGCGTAATGTAAATGGCGGCTCCACCCAGATGGGTCATAGCCACTTCAAAACTCACCCGTGTACGCAAGGAAGGCTTTTCAAAAATCATGGCCAGGGTCTTGCCCGCGGCCACGGGGTCGTTGCGGCCCGTGGAGCGATATTGTGCTTTAAGCCGTGCCGCCACGGCCAGCAGATGTTCCAGCGTGGCGCGCGGCATGCCGAGAATATCAATAAAATCAAATTTGCCGCCCGGCGGCGTGTTGTTGGTCTGGTTCATGATGTCGCCTCAGTTCAGATTACATATCCGCTGATCTTGGGATAGATACTCATGCCATTAGGATCGGATAATTTCCGTGCCCACGCCCTGATCGGAATAAATTTCCAGCAGCAGGGAATGGGGGATTCGGCCGTCAATAATATGTGTTTTCTGCACGCCGCCATCCAGGGCGATAAAGCACGCCTCCACTTTGGGCAGCATTCCTTCGCCAATATTTCCCGCGGCCACAAGCTTTTCAATTTCCTCGCGTGAAACACTGCGCAAAAGCGAAGCCGGATCATCCTTGCTCCGGCGTATGCCGTGGGTATCGGATACCAGCACCATTTTTTCCGCCCGGCAGGCGGCGGCGACAAATCCAGCAGCGGTGTCGGCGTTGACGTTGAGCTTGCCGCCGGCGTTATCCAGAGCGATTGGGGCTATAACCGGAATATAATCCGCCGCCGCCAGGGCCTGCAGTAATTCCGAATTCACGCGCGTAATCTGCCCGACGCGGCCAATATCAATGCGTGGATTGGTTGGATCGGATAAGTAAAGTTTCTCGGCAAATAGCACCGCGCTGCCCAGCGAATTTAACTGCATGGCCTTGCCGCCCAGTTCCCCAATGGTCTGCACAATAAACGTATTGATGTCGTTGACCAGCACATGCTCGGCAATGGCCAACGTGCGGTCATCGGTATAGCGGCGGCCCAGAACAAACTGCGCCTCAATGCCCGCTTCGTTCATCGCCTGCGTGATCGCCTTGCCTCCGCCGTGCACTACCACCGGCCTCATACCCACGGCATGCATAAATACAATATCAGTAAGGACCTTGCGGAACTCCTCTCGGGAATCCATAAATGAACCGCCGAGTTTAACGACGACAATTTTCTCGTTGAAACGCTGGATATATCCCAACGCCTCAATAAGCGAGCCGGCTTTATCAAGAATTGTTTTATCCATAGCCACGTCCAAGGGAAACCCCCGTTAAAATTTATTGATCATCCGCAGCCGCGCGGTTAAAAAATAACCGGCCCCCGGCCTGTTCTGTCCGGCGTGGGGGTTTGGTAAAGTATCCAATATTCCCGCGCGGGGAACAAACAGGGCGATGAGAATACGACTGCTTGGCGCACAACGCAAGGTTTTTCCGGAGGAAAAGTCCGGAAATCTCATAACCGCCCCGCAAAATTGCCCGAATTTCAGCAATAAACTAAAAATACGTCGCTTTGTCACTTGAAACTGCCCTGCCCTTGCCACTAGCATCATGCGGTGCTTATTGGTGATATTGTTTGGATTATACCATGCCTATGGATTCTATTTTGCAGGAAACGTCTCATACCTCCGGTCCTCCGATTCTTGACCCGCGCCCTTATCGCCGAAAAGATGCCGGCGATGTATTGGCGGTGGGCTTGGCCACTACCGTTTTGATGTGGTCAGTGGGATACATTTTCCGCATGCCGGGAGATCGTGTGCCGGCACCGCTGATATTGGCGGCGCTGGTGGCGATACTCATCGGCGGCGGTTTTGTGGGCGCTTGGCGCACGCGGCGCGGGCCGATCGGCGGATTATGGGTGGGACTGATCAGCGGATCGCTGAATCTTCTGGTATTGGGTTCACTGGGCAGGGACCTTACCACCGACCATCGCATTATTGCTTATGAATTTCTCTGGGCACCTGTCAGTGTAATTTCCGCCGGGCTGCTGGCGTGGATCGGAGGTTTTTTTGGTGCCCGCTTAAATCCGGAGCGGCGGCAATACCTGCATCCGGAAGGATCATTGACACTTTCCACCGTCATTGCCACCTTGGTTTTGATAATGGCCGGCGGCATGGTCACTGGTCTTAACGCCGGGCTATCTGTGCCGGATTGGCCGGACTCGTTCCGCTTCGGCATGTTCTTTTTTCCGTTATCCCATATGACCGGCGGCGTATTTTTTGAACATACCCACCGCCTGTTCGGCACGCTGGTGGGGCTGGCCACACTCATTCAGACCATTTATTTGTTCCGGCATGAAAGCCGACGCTGGGTTAAGTGGACCTCTTTCACTGCCTTGATCATGGTGATTTTTCAAGGCCTGATGGGTGGCTTGCGCGTCACGGGGCATTTTACACTGGCCAAATCCCGACTTGGGATGGACCCCAGCACCCCGCTGGCCATTATCCATGGAGCTTTCGGCCAAGTGTTTTTTGCCGTATTGGTGGTTCTGGCGGCGGTGTGCTCCCCAAGCTGGACCAGCAACCTGCAGCCTAAGCCGCGATTAAGCGCCCAAATTGGCCGCGGTATCGCCTGGACACTTGTGGGTGTACTTCTGGTGCAGTTGACACTGGGAGCCATTCTCCGGCATGTTGGGGGCGTGCTACTTTTGCATATCAGCGTTGCGGTCATTGTCCTGCTGCTGGCTTTGTTTTCCGGCGCTCGCGCGTGGGGGATAAATCCGGACCAACCGATTCTTAAACGTGTCGGTCTGGCTTTGCTTTGCGTGGTGTCGCTGCAGGTGCTTTTGGGCGTCTGCGCGGTGATCGCCCTGGGCGGCGGCGGTCCTCTGGAGCATCCGGATTTGGCCCAGGCCGTGGTGACCACCGCGCATCAGACCACGGGAGCCGTGCTGCTGGCTATTGCGGTGCTGCTGGCCGTCTGGACCGTGCGGCTGGAATCGCCGGTTAGCTTGAAGCAGTTGGAATCTATATAATGCCACCGGCAAAAATGAATCAGGAGATTCATAAGCATGAATCTATGCGATAATTTTTCTTGCAAACTCAACCTTCGCTGCGTATTAGCAGTGGTGGCAATGGCTTCCCTGCCTACGCTCGGCGGGTGCCAGGAACAGCTTTTTACAGGACGCGACCAGAATATTCAAGGTAAATCGCAGTATTTTCCCGATCCGCACCCTATTGAGCAGTCTCATTCCGAGACGGGTACCGGCGGAGGGGCGATGCCGTTTGGCGGTCAGAATGGATTTTAGTCTTTCACGCTTGTGCCTTGCCACCCCTGATTTGCAGGCTTTATCAATCGCTGGAAGCCGCCAATAAATCCGGTCATTTGTCTTAAGGCCGACAGGCCGCATAAGATAGAACAGGCTCTCAGGCCCTTGGCAGCTAAAGTTTGGGTTGCTGCCGATTCAGGACGAGGTATGGCTAAAACCGTAAGTGTACAACAACGCAACTCTGATGAAGGGCAGGAATATCTCGATATTCTTGAACCCCTGCTTCAAGCAGGTGATTTAAACCGGACGGCGGAATGTGTTAAACGATTCTGGTGCGGTGGCAAATTGTGCGCGTTTTTAACGCACAGCGAGCCTGAAGTTCGCCGCGCAGCGGCCATGGGATTAACCCTGGTGGGAAATACTCGTGCCATTGATCCACTGGTTACCGCCCTTCATGACACGGATTTGCGGGTGTATGAATTAGCCCAGGATGCGCTATGGGCGATCTGGTTTCGTGCGGGCGACGCGCGTGCTTGCGGCCACCTCAAGTGCGGTGCACATCATCTCAATCATGGGAATCTTGATACGGCGGTGGAAAAATTCAACCTCGCCATTCAGGTCGATCCAGGATTTGCCGAGGCGTATAATCAGCGAGCCATTGCCGGTTATCTAGCGGAGCGCTATGCCGTTTCCATTGAGGATTGCCGCCGGACATTGGCCATTATTCCCCAGCATTTCGGAGCCATGGCCGGCATGGGCCATTGCCACGCCCAGGTGGGAAATTTTTCCGACGCACGGCAATGTTATTGCCAAGCCCTGGAACTCAATCCACGGATGGAGGGCATCGCGGCATCTCTGGAGCAGATCCAGGCCCTCCTGGAAAAGCCGGCGGCATAGCAATAGATCTCAAATAACTTCCTCGGAACCTCACAATCCGGCTTACCATCCCCCACATAGCCGCCGGCTTTGCCGGTGGTACCGCATGAGAGTGCAAGCCAAATCGGGAATTTATTTCGGACCTGTTCCTTAAGCAGTTTTTATTATCCTAATAACGCCTGGCCAAAAAGTCGCACGGCATTGGCGGAAGTAATTTCAGCGGTTTGTTCAAGCGTCCATCCGCGTTCGGCGGCGACACGTTCGGCCACATACGCGGTAAATGCCGGCTCATTGGGTTTTATTTTTCGCACCGCCTGAGGAGTCAGGTAAGGCGAATCGGTTTCAATGAGTATACGATCCTCCGGAACCAGTTTGCACGCCTCTCGCACATCCGGGGCATTTTTGTATGTAATAACCCCGGTAAAGCCAATATACGCCCCCAATTCCAGCCATTGCCCGCATTCCTTCGGCGTGCCGGTAAAACAATGCACCACAAAGCGCATATTCGCGTGCCGGTGCATAATTTCCAAAGCATCCGCATGGGCGTCGCGCACATGCAGGATCATCGGCAACTGTAACTCCTCCGCCAGGGCAATCTGCCGCTGAAAAATAGTTTTCTGCACCGGCGGCAAGGCCGAGTTGCCATGATAATCAAGCCCGCATTCCCCTACCGCCAGCACCTTTGTCGAACTGCCAATCGCATATCGCAATTCCTCGACAAAATTTTCCGCCGCCTCGCCGGCATAATGCGGGTGAATACCCAGTGCCCCAAAAACTTGTCCATGCGCGGCCAGCGTTTCCAGCACCCGCGGATGATCCGCGGGATGCGTGCCAATGCAGATCATCCGCGGCACGCCCGCCAAAGTCGCACGGCGCACCACCTCCGCCTGCTGCCCTTCCAGACCCTCATAAGTCAGATGGCAATGTGTATCAATCAACATAACCGGATTTTACCACACCGCCCCCTCACAGTCACAGGGGTGGCCAAGCGCACCCTCCCACGGGGTAGTCCCAAAATGTCCCCCCTGTCCCGCCGCTCATGACAATCTGGTCGTCCGCGCCAATGGTGATCCCAGAAGTGCGTACACGAATGTCACAACATTCCAATATGACAATAACGGAAATTTGACGCAGGAATCCGGCCCGTCTGGTACAATAAATTACGTGTACGATTCTGCCACACAACGTCATACCGAAACTTGGACGGGTACAAGCTACGCGTCGGCGATTTCGGATATCAAATATGGCTACAACTCCATGGGCGAACTCGCCAGTGTGACCGTCCTGAAGGAAAACGGCCAAACGCCCGCAGCGGTGGCATCCAGCACACTATGTGATGCCGTCGGTGGCACCAGCACGACAAACCTGCCGAACACGGTTTACAGCTATGACTTTGGCGGAAGACTGGAAACAACACTTGATTCCGCCACCGGCATCACAACCAGTTACACCTACAAACCCAACACCAATTACATCAGCACCGAAACTGTAACCCGTAACCTGTCACCTGTAACCTTAGCTGTTTACAGCTATACGTATCGTGCGGATGGGTTGAAGACT
>DAHXLH010000295.1:0-4532 GCA_027366115.1 Phycisphaerales bacterium | reverse complement strand
GCGGGGGCATCATCAAGCCGGCTATCTTTGTTGGGTATTTCCAGCACTAACGGAGAACAGCAGGTTTACCTCTTGGCAAATGCCAACTCCTGCACCGAACCCTCTCCGCCCTCGACGGAAGCATGTTTGGCGGCATGAAATTGAATCGTATCAACATTCCAGTTGATCCAGGCCATGGCAAAACAGCACATCCAACGGCAAATTTCAAACCCATTAGCCGCAGAGGCTGACAAACGTTACAATTCCCCACCTATGGCAACATTGACTTATCGTACAGCGGGTGAATCACATGGTCCGGCTCTGGTGAGCATTATTGAGGGTCTGCCGGCCGGATTGGACTTGGATATTGAGTTTATCAACGGCGAATTACGCCGCCGCCAAGGTGGCTATGGCCGGGGCGGGAGGCAACGCATCGAAACCGATGCGGTCAATTTCCGTACCGGATTTCGCCGGGGTAAAACCATTGGTTCTCCGTTAGTGCTGGAAATACCCAACAAAGATAGCCGGCTTGATGATGCCCCCGCCTTAGTCAAGCCGCGGCCCGGCCATGCGGATTTGGCCGGGGCCACCAAATGGCTTACCACCGATTGCCGAGAAACACTGGAGCGCGCCAGTGCCCGGGAAACCGCTAATCGTGTGGCGGTGGGTGCCATCGCCCGGTGCCTCCTGCGGCAATTTGGCATTGAGGTTGTCGGGTTTGTCGTGCAGATTGGTTCCGCTAAAGCCGCCGTCGCCGCGGATGCCCCTCTGGACCAGTTGCGGCGGCAAATCACCTCCAGTGAAGTTTACTGCCCCGATGCCGCCGCATCCGCTGCCATGATTGAGCAGATCAAAGCTGCAAAAATTCAAGGCGATACGCTCGGCGGAATCGTTGAAACCCGCGTGATAGGTTGCCCGATAGGCCTGGGCAGCTGCGCTCAGTGGGATTGGAAGCTCGACAGTCGAATTGCTGCCGAAGTTATGGGCATACAAGCCATTAAGGGTGTGGAAATCGGCATGGGCTTTAAAACCGCTGAACTTCCCGGTTCTGAAGTGCATGATCCGATAGAATATGATCCGGCTTTGCGCGATACGCCGAAACTCGGCTTCAACCGCCCCACCAATAACGCCGGCGGTTTGGAAGGCGGCATGACCAACGGGGAAGCGATAGTAGTTCGGGCGGCCATGAAACCAATCAGTACGCTTTTGAAAAAAGCGATGCCCAGCGTGGATTTGAACAGTAAACAAGCCGGCAAAGCGGATTATGAACGCAGTGATGTTTGCGCGGTTTCCGCGGCAGCGGTAGTAGTGGAAAATGTTATTGCTTTTGAAATCGCCCGCGCCATGGTGGAGAAATTCGCCGGGGACTCCATGCGTGAAATGCGTCAGAATTACGACCAGTTTTTGGCCGCCGCGCGACAACTTGGAACCTGAAAAAGCGGGCGAAGGGATTTGAACCCTCGACATTCACGTTGGCAACGTGACGCTCTACCACTGAGCTACGCCCGCATATCGAGTTACGAATTATAACAAAACCAGTCCGGCTGTAAATACCTGTCGCAGGCCGCACGTCGCCGGGGGCGGATAAGTCCGGCACCGCGCAAGCTGAAACACAGGTGTCACGGCTTATTAATGCCATCCTCAGGACGTGAAATATCCCAGCTCGAATTTTCGCAGGCTTGCCGAAACTTCATTCCCGGCATATATTTTCCGCATTGGTATTTGTTTAGTTTCATATACGGAGGTATCCACCGATGCCACAGCAACTCAACAGTGTACGGAAACTCTCTCGTCGAACCTTTTTGGCCGCCTCAGGCGTCGCCGCAGCCTGGGCCATAACCGGCTGTAAGAGCATGTCCGGAACGGATGTCAGCAGCCTGCCTAAAAAAAGCGCCATGTACAAAGCACTTTTCGGCACACTGCCGGATGGTCAGAAGGTGTATCAGTATACGCTGACCAATTCCAATGGGATGATTGTGCAACTCATCACTTACGGCGCGCGTCTGCAGCGTATTCAAGCGGCAGACCGCAACGGCACACCGGGGGATGTTATCCTCGGTTTTGATAATCTGCCTTCTTATGCCACGCATCACGCCATGGACCCCTACTTTGGCGCCACCATCGGCCGTTATGCCAATCGCATCGCCAACGGCAAATTCACACTCAACGGCACGACCTATCACCTGCCGATCAACGATGCGCCATATCCCAACACGCTGCACGGCGGCCCCCATTCCTGGGATCAGAAAGTCTGGACGGCCACGGAAGTCACCGAACTTGGCGCACCGGGCGTGCGCTTTAATCTTTTCAGCCCGGCGATGGAAAATGGATTTCCTGGTGATGTGGAAGTCGCGGCGACCTACACGCTCAATGAAAAAAATGAATTGCACGTTCACTTCCGCGCCAATGCCGATGCACCAACAGTTATCAATATGTGCAATCATGCCTACTTCAATTTGAATAAACCCGGCACCCGCGTTCTGGATCATGTTGTCACCATTAATGCCGATCATTACACGCCGACCAACAAATTGTTGATCCCGACCGGCAAGATAGCGCCGGTGGCCGGTACACCCTATGACTTCCGCAAACCCGTGCTGCTATCCACACGGTTAAAACCCGCATACCATGGAACATCCAACATCGCATTTGATGAAGTCCCCTACGGCTATGATATGAACTGGTGCCTGAACAATCAGGACGAAACCAAGCTCGCGTTCGCCGCTCGAATTCAGGAAGCCAAAACCGGTCGCGTGCTGGACTGCTACACCACGCAACCCGGAATTCAGGTTTATACCGGAAACTTCCTGAATGGAAAAATCAAAGGCATCGGCGGTCATTATCCGTACCATGGAGCGATCACTTTGGAAACCCAGCATTATCCCAATTCGCCCAATCAGCCGAATTTTCCGTCCACGGTTTTAAATCCCGGGGAAGCATTCTTCCAGCGGACGGTTTACAAGTTCAGCACCATGTAATATAGCGCTGCTGACATATAAACATTTATTCATTAAGCCGATCAGGACTCCTGATCGGCTTTTTTTGCTATCCGAACAGGCCATACCCCGCTACAATCGCCTCTCAATGAAGATTGTCGGATTATTAGTGGAATCCTCGCGCGGATATGGCCGCGGACTGCTGCGCGGCGTAGCGCGGTATGTGCGAGCGCATCGCGGATGGTCCATTGTGCATCAGGAGCGATCTCTGGCCGATGCACCTCCGCCCTGGTTGCGGGCCGGGATGTGCGATGGCCTGATCGCCCGGATTGAGCAAGCCTCGGCCATGGAGTTGATCCTGAAACAGGGCATTCCCACCGTTGATTTGCGCGGCCTGCACACGGCTGCCGGGATTCCGCGGATCATGGTCAATGATGACAGTGTAGCTAAAATGGCTGCCGATCATCTGCTGGAGCGCGGGTTCCGCCATTTCGCGTTCTGCGGTTTTGCCGGTGCGGAGTATTCTCTGCGGCGGCAGGGTGCCTTTGCCGGTTACCTGCTGACAATGCACCACATCAGTGGCAGCTATCAACTGCGAACGTCCCTGCGCCGCAACAATACCAGCAATGTCGAATCTTCAGCGCTCATGCACGAAGCGGATTTAAGCCGCTGGCTAAGCGATCTGCCCCGGCCCTGCGGTATTATGGCGTGCAACGACATCTGCGGCCGACAGCTACTCAATGCCTGCCGGGTATGTCAGATACCGGTTCCCGAAGAAATCGCGGTCATTGGCGTCGATGATGACGAAGTGCTTTGCGAATTGGCCGATCCACCGCTGACCAGTATCGCGCTGCCCACCGAAAAAATCGGATATGACGCCGCCGCCCTGCTGGCGCGCATGATGGCTGGCCAAGCGCCGGATCGCATGGAAACACGCGTAGATCCCATGGGAGTTATTCGCCGGTTATCCACCGATATTGTCGCAACGGATTCACCGGTGGTTTCCAAGGCCGTTCGGTACATTCGTGATCACGTTTCCGATGGCATTACCGTGGAAAATATTCTGGACCATCTCGCAGCCCAGGATGTGCGCGTTTCCCGCAGCACCTTGGAGCGACGCTTCACCGAACTGCTGGGACGCTCACCCAAAGACGAAATTCTCAATGAACGCGTAAACCGCGCCCGCCATCTGCTGCTGGAGACCACCTATCCCCTGGGCCAAATCGCCCGACTCGTCGGCCTGCGCCGCACCGAACAGCTCATTTCCCTCTTCAAAGCCCGCACCGGCATGACCCCCGGAGCCATCCGCCGAACACTGTGCTAAACATCACAGCAAGATTCCAAGCCAATTCCTCCCATATCCGCACAATCCGCGGTTCTTCCCCGTACCAACTGCCCCGAAGATCTGCTCTGCCCATTGCCGCACCTGCATCGTCGCGCCAGGTTCCACGCCCCTGAGTTCCAGACCGCTTCACAGTGCAGACCTTTACCCGCCACGGCCGCCCTCATTGAATTTCTATCTTCAAGGACATATCCGTTTCCACAGACTCCAAGCGGCGGTTGTACCGCTTGAGTATATCAGCAAGCGTCGATACAAATTGCTGCTGCTGCCCAACG
>DAHXLH010000287.1:0-16985 GCA_027366115.1 Phycisphaerales bacterium | reverse complement strand
GCGGGGGTCCTGATTGGGGCCTACCATTTTGCCCACCCGATCAATGACGGCGGTGCCGCCGGCGCGCAGGCGGAGGCCAATTTATTTGTGGCGAAAGCCGGGCAATATATGACCGCCGGCTACCTGCGGCCCGTGCTGGACCTGGAGACCGAGGGCAGCAGCGCAACGTCCGCGTGGGTCAATGATTTTCTAAACGATGTGGATAAAGCCACCGGCGTCACCCCTATCATCTACACCGGCATCGATTACTCTATTACATATCTCAACTCCACCGTGGCTAACCGCGATTTATGGATTGCCAATCCCAGTAGTGCCAGTCCCCAGGCGGGGGAACCAGTGGTTCCCTCGCCTTTTAAAAATTGGAATTTCTGGCAATACGGGCAGAATACGATCAATGGAATCAGTGGTGCCGTCGATCAGGATGTGGCCAATGGCAGCTTGGCGTATGTACAAAGCTTTCTAATTCCCGCGCAGGCACAAATTTCCGGCGCTGTGGAAAATGCCACCGCAGTGACTTGGACCGGTGGGGGTACCAATGGAAGTTGGAGCAACGCCGCCAACTGGAGCAGCGCCTGGGCCGCCGGGGATGTCGCAAATTTTTCCGATTCGTCACTGGGCACGGGCAATATAACGTTCGATCAGGCGGGCAGTGGGAATAAGGTCGTGAACGTGGCGCAGATTAATGTCGCGGATACCAATGTTCCGGCCGTGACGATCAATGGCACTGATACCCTGCAGTTCCAGACGTATGTGGACCCCATTTACAACAACAGCAGCAGTACGTTGACCATTAACGCACCGATGGAGTTCTTCGGGACTATGGGCACGGCCGCCAATGCCGGCACCAACAGCATTTATGCCGGTCCGGGTAACATAGTTTTAGGCGGCAACATTACGTTTAATGACAGTCAAACGCAGGTGACGCGTTTCGGTTTTAATGATCTTATTGCCGTGTGGGACAGTCATGTCAATAAAGTACCGGGCAATGTGATTATCAGTGGAACAATCTCGGACGCTGCAGGCACCCCGACGAGCTATACCAACGGCATGGTTTTCAGCAACGCCGGGGGTTACGATGATGTCACCAGCAATAACGCCAACTGGCGGGGGGGCATGTACGTAACCGGTGGGGCCACGCTGATGGTCGCGGACGGAGGCAGCACGGGCACCGGTGCCGTAACACTATACGGCACGGGCAGCGGTAACAATGGGTTGCAACCTGCGGGCATCCATGGCGGCATTGCCGGGGAGGGAACGGTCAGCGGGCCGGTAACGGTTACCGGAAGCGGGGGATTTTTCACCGGCGGTGGTAAACTGATCAACAACTTCAGCACGTTCTCCCCCACGACCGGAAAACTGACGCTGGCGGCGGGGCTGAATATGGACGGCCAGACCGCAACATTTAACTTTTATCTTTCCGGCACATCCAGCAGTTTGATATCCATCGGTGACACGTTCACCTTGAGCGGCGGTGACAGCGTGGCACTTAGCGGCACACCCACAGGCGGAACATACCATCTGTTTGACTATACCACGCTGGCCAATGCCGTTGATTTAGCATCATGGACGATCAGCGGACCCACCGGATTTAATTATCTGCTAGGTGACAACAGCGCCAATAAATCGTTGGATTTAACTGTCACAGCGGTACCGGAGCCGGCAGCACTGGGGCTATTGGCCGTGGGTATGACCGCACTGATTTTAGTTCGCCGGCGGAAGGCCTGACGTGGAGGCACAATAGGGCGTGACCCGCCGGACGGTCCGGTGTGGGATAAACAGCAGGACAGACATTGCAGCGTGGGATCAAGGAAAAATAGTTATATGAAAAAATCAATGGTGCCCTGTTCTGGGTTGGGGTTATTTCCCACGGCGGCCGTATGCGTTGCCGTGGCCGCGCTGATCCTGTTCACCGGCTGCGCGGCCACACCGCCGGTGCGGACGCTATCCGCAATTACCATTCAGCAACGGATCCATCGGCTGATCAAATCCGGTATCAGTGGGGTGGTACTGCAAAAGATGGTCATGCTTCGATGTGCCGGAATTGCTCCATGGAATCGGCCTTACCGTTTTAACGGAATTGGTGACTGTTACGGCTATTGTCGACAAGTGTGGAATGCTGTCCTCGCCGATGGATTACCGCATCGCGAAGACTTTTATCCGCATCCGTATAACCAAAAGCGGTGGCTGAATCTGCCCGGCGGTCTTCCCGTGGACGATGCGCCCGATCCCAATTGGATTCGCTTTACCAATCCCCGCGTTCTGGTGAAAGGTGATTTGTTGGCCACGGCGCAGGGGCATTTCTGGGGTGCCAACTGGCATGGCGGTATTTACGCGGGCCATGATCATAACTGGGATTCATCGCATCTCAATGGGCTTAATGGTGCCTATAAGCGACCCCTTTACAGTGGTTTCCATTATTATTATGAGCCGCTGCATGTGGCACTGTTAACTCCATCCCATGCGGAAGATAAGTCCGACGGCTCCGAAAATTAGGGGCGTGTTCATGTGGCCGCACTCTTACTTTACGTAACAATGTGTACCACCGTCACGGCGCGCCGGGGCTGGTGGCGAAGCGGGATAAAATGTCGGATCATCCAGCCATCAACCGTCGTAACTTCATGCAAAGCGCAGGCCTGCTCGGCGGTTTCGTGGCGGGTATTGACGATTCGAAGTCGCGCAGATTATCCGCCACCGGCCTATCCATTATCAACATGACTTCCACCTTGAAGTTGAATCGGTCTAATCCGCGGCAATTACATGAAATGTGGGATCAATCCCACGTCTTGGCGGGCCTTCAGGGACTGGCCAATCGGCATTCCGCGAATATTTACCAGTTTTTTGTTGGCGGGCAAACCGCAACTATTGATCGCTTCTGGCTTCGTTGGATGCAGCGTCATGACAATTGGCTGGGCCTCGCCCCGACCCGCGTGGTCCGAAATGTGCGTGAGTTGATCATGGATTATCGCCATCTCGTGCGGGGGCTGGTGGTATATGATCAACATGTTCCGGCCACTTCCAATGTCGCATCAACGGTGGCGGGTGTTGAAGACTTGCTGCCCATTCGATTTGATCCATCACCGGAATCGCTGTTTCACTTTCTGGCGTGGGATATTCATGGACCGCGATTTCCGGTACGCCGCTGGCTGATTCATCCGGATGGTGCACCGCTGTTCACCGGCCGCGGAATTATTCCCGGCACCGGCACGGCTTCCACGCGCAGCGCAAAATGCGATGCCTACATCTGGGCTAAGGAGCTTTTTCTCGATTCGGGCCGCTGTAACGCCGCAAAAATGGGCTACTACATCGACGCATATTGGCTGCAAAAGCCTTCCGGTTACATTCCCAATAATACCTTGTGCAACCACGATTATTTTATTGCGCAGCGTGGCTTTTTCTTTGATCTTTCACCCTGGGCGGATGAAACCCCCATTGATGATCCGCACCAGCCGTTAGGGACGGACCAGCGCACGCTGCGATCAATCTTACGATCCGCCTGGACGCAGTTAAACGGGCGAAAGATGATCCACGTCGGCGGATTTATCCCGTGGAACAAAAAGTATACGAATCGCAATGGTGCCGGCGGAAAACACGGGGGCGTGGCATCGGAATGGGAATATGCGTATATCGTATCCTGTTTCAACGGGTATATGGATGCCGATGCCCTGGGGTGTTCCGCCATGGCCAACGCCTCGCTATATCAGCATTACCCTCTGCGAAAGCGTTATCGGCAACATTTTCCCACGGCACGGGATATGCAGCGCCGGAAACTGATGAATCCGCAGGGGAGTGTGGCTGACAAATCCTTTGTCACCATTTATGTGGGAGATTACGACTCCGCCGCCTGGCTTTATCAGATGCTTCCCACTATGTGGACCGATCCGGCGCGCGGCACCATACCGCTGGGCTGGGCCTTTGATCCGAATCTTTCCGATCGGTTCGCGCCAGGCATGGTCTACGCGCGGGCCACAAAAACCCCCAACGATCACTTCATCACCGGTGATTCGGGGGCCGGGTATTTAAATCCCGGTGCCCTGCAAACCCCGCGCAAGTTTTCAGATTTGCCCGCCGGAATTGAGGCTTGGCGTATACATTGTGAAAAATATTACCGCCTGTGGGATATTAAATTAACCGGATTTGTTATTGATGGCGATGCGCCGGCGATGAATAATCAGGTCAAAGCGGCCTACGCGCGGTTCTCGCCCGATGGCGTGGTAGCGCAAAAGGTTCCGGCATTGTCGGTCTTTGACCAGGCTCCCTTTGTCCGCATGTACGCCGATCTTCCCAATTCAGCTCAAGCGGCGGCGCGTATGATCCTGCAGCAGACGACGGAGAAATCGCCCCAGTTCAGAATCTATCGTACGATTTTGCGCACCCCCTCCTGGCATAAGCGACTCTTTACTTTATTGAAAAATTCCCCCCTCGGACCCCGCCTGGAAATTGTTGACCCCTACGCGTTTATGCTTCTGGCGAAGGCACGGGAACACAACAAAAGGTGACGCGCGTCATGTGCAATGCAAAGAGCTGTAACGCTATGCCGCGCAATGCCCCATACGCCGCGGCGACCCCTGTGAAGGCTGTTATTACCATCTCCTGACGCGCTCCATGCTAACGTGATGTGTCTGGTTCCGAACTCCCAGGCGGTCACAGGGTGACGCGAAGGGCTACCATGGTGGTGTCGTCGGTGCGGCGGTTCAGGCCTACGAAGCGGCGCGTTTCCCAGATCATGTTCTGGCAAATCTGCTCGGCGGTACAGTCTTTGTGGCGTAGCAGCGTTTCACGTACGCGCGCTTTGCCGAATTTTTCTCCGCTGAAACTCACTGCGTCGCTTAAACCATCCGTGTAAATAAAAATCAGATCGCCGGGTTGTAACTGCATAACTTCTTTGACGTAGCGTTCGGACGGGTCCACGCCCAGTACCATTCCGCCCGCGGAGAGTTCCTGGATTTTCCCATCGCGGACCAACAGGGCGGGATCATGCCCTGCGGCGCAATACGTCAGTTGCCGCCGGGCATAGTTTAATGTGCCGTACCAGAGGGTAATAAATTCGTTGCTACGCGTGTCGGCTACCATGGCGCGGTTCACACGGGCGATAATTTCGTCAAGGTCATAGATATCGTTGGCATAAGCCCGGATGGCGGCCCGAACGGAGGCCATTAACAGCGACGCGGGCAGGCCCTTGCCCACCACATCCGCAACCGCAATACCCAGCGTGGAGGTTCCAAATTCGATGAAGTCGTAAAAATCTCCGCCGAGTTCAAAGCACGGAGCGTAGAGCGCGGCAATATCAAAACCCGGTACGACCGGTGCCCCGGCGGGAATCATGCGGCGCTGAACTTCAGCGGCAATCTGAACCTGCCGCTGGAGGCGTTCCTTTTCCACGGTTTCCTGCTGCAGGCGGGCGTTTTCAATGGCGGCGGCGGCCTGCCCTGAAATGGATTGCAGAAGCTTGACTTCAAAATCTGAAAATTCCTTGCGTTCAGCCGAATAGACCCGCAAAACACCAATGGGACGGTCTTTATAAATCAATGCGGTGCAAAGTACGGAAACAATGCCCTCCCGGCGACCGTCATCGCGGTAAATGATTCGCTGATCGGTGGCGATATCGGGAATGTATACGACTTTGCCTTCCAGGGCCTCGCGGTCAACGCCGCTTTGGCGCAGCATGATGGGCCCTTTATGCAGGTACGCTTCTGAAAGATTGTAAACGCTTTTGATAACCATTTCATCGCGCTGGTCATCAAGCAGCCGCAGGGAGCAGGCTTTTACATTCAGTGCCTCCGCGACGCTGAACGTTACGCGGTCCAGGGTTTGCTGGAGGCCGCGGGCTTCGGTAAGCATGTTGGAGATATTAAAAAGGGTGGATAACTCGACGATGCGGCGGCGCAATTGAATTTCCTGCTCGCACAGCCGTGATATGGCGTTGGCCAGAAGATATAAGAATTGGACGCCAGCCGTCCGCTGCACCAGTGCTTCCTGATTAAGAGCGTCAACCACGGTGCGGACCTGCGCGGGGGGCAGTTGCAGTTTGGCGGCCAGTTCATTAATGGCGGCAGTGCGCACCGGCGTGGCTTTGGCAGGTTCAATGACAATGCTGCCCAAACGTTGCCCGCGCACCACAATCGGGGCGGAAAAGGGTTGATCCAGTGCGGTATCTCCCTTGGCACTGTGTGATGCGGCGATAGCGGCCGAGCGCGTCTGAAAACGCTTGCTTACGGTCGTATGCGTAAGCGGGACACCCTGCGAATCCAGAATCGTGGCCTTGACGCGCGCTACCGACGCGAGAGAATCCTGAATATCTTGGAGTGTGGCCGCGTCGATGTAATCCGTAAGACGCGTCGAAGCCTCAACCCCCGCTGTCACGGCTGAACCGACAACGGGGTTAATATCTGGGCGCACAACCTCGTCTGCGACATTTGGGTCGCGTAAATCTCGCGATTGGGAGATATCAAATTGCGTCACGGCTTCTCCGCTTTTGCTGGGCCGGCGGCTTTTGCGTTGGCGGCCTTTATCCACGCCTTCTGGAGGATCGTGGGCCATGGGCCGCTGTTTTTCCATTTGGCCCATTGATTAAGCGTGGATTTAAGTTCTACACGGCGACCGGTTTGATAATCGATGTAGGCCAGTAAAAATGCCGCGAGATCGCTTTTCTGCGTGAACATCCTCCGCAGTTGCCGATGGGAGACCTGCAGGGAGGCCGCCGGTAATAGCGTTTTAAAGTCGTAGTGCAGGGCGGTTAATTCCGGGTGGCGTCCGAAGACAAACTTCAGATTGTACGCAGCACTTTGATATAGGCCTGCGGCCAGTTCGGCGTTGGCCTGCCCCACCAGCGGCAAAGCGTTCCCGGGCTGCAGTTGAATTGCGCTTTGATAATTTTCAATGGCGGATACAAAGCGGCCGGTTTTCTGATCTGCTTCAGCTTGGCGCATCAACTGGCCAAAATTCCCCGGCGTTCCGCCAGCAAGTGAATTCAGCATGGCCAGACTCCGGCCAGCCTGCAACTGGTTGGTCAGAGTATTGGAGATATTGCCGTTGGTCCCTATCCCGGAGGGTACGATCGTTCCCGTCGGACCTATGCTCGTGTTGATCCCTGAGCCTTGTCCGATGCCGTTGGATACGCCAATCAGCCGTTTAGACGTAATCGGAGCAATTGGCAAACCGGTAATCGGATCGATGGTCAGCATCGCGTGATTGGATTTTGGCGTTAAATCAGTCATGGTCATGGCCGGCTTGCCGGGTAAGCCTGGAGCGGTAATGCTGGTCGCCTTGCCCCCTGCAAGCTCGGTAAGCAATTGTTGATACAGGCCGCCGCCATTAATTTTGCCGGGTTGGTTGCCATTATTAACGGAACCATTAATTGCTTCGCCCGTTGGACGGCTGGTTTTGACGTGATTAACGTTCCCATTAATCGCCTGCCCATTGGCGGCCTGACTTGTGCCAACGTTAATAGGAGTGAGACTGTTAAACGAATTTCCGCTTTGCGATTGGCTTTCTAAGCCTGACACTTTGTCGCTTTGCGATGTCAGGCCAAACGGATTTGTCAGTTGGCCGGAAATAGGCTGCTGCACGCTGACTTGCCGCAACCCGAATAAAGGACTGATTTGCCCGACCACGCCGGTGGTTGTCCCCATTGGCACTGCGGAAGAACCGGGCGTGGTGTAGGCCGAAACGCCGGTCCCAGGCATCAGCGCCGCTGGGTTCTGACTATTGTACGGCGACATAAATGCCGGATTCATATACGCCTGCCCATTGACGGCGTAGGGCGAATAGGGATTGCCGCCGACAGGGGTTTGAACTAAAGCTCCCTGGGAATTCATAAGCCCCTGCGAACCTAATGCGGAATTGACGGCAGAGCTTGGCACGCCGGAACTGATGGCGTTGACGTTATAGAGCGGCACCGCCGATGGTGCCACATTGGTTCCAAAGGACGATTGCCCGAGTTGGGGGATGCGGGCATAGCTCGTGCCCCCGCCCGGTAGTGGTACCGGCACTACCTGATAATTTACCCGCGGAACAGAGTTATACATACCCGTATTGGAGTTGGCGTACCCTACGGCGTTAGGGTTCATCGGCACATACCCCGGAATTGGCGCATTGCTACCGCCGGAACCGACTTGATTATTGGCATCCAGTGCATTGCCGGTTTGCACCATGACCTGCGCCCCAGCGTGCTGCGCACCGCCACTTGCGGAAAGCGCATAAATCGCCGCGAGCATCAGCATGCAGCCCAAGCTTAACGGTCTTCGCGACGACCGCACAGGGTGTTGCCGCAAATTTCCCCCGCTGGCGGAAGGTTGACTGGCCACTACTTGTGCATTTGTCAGTTTCATGATTGACTCCTCTTTTCTGTTATCAGTCTCACCCTTCATCATTATACTTCGGCATAGAGGAAAAGTTTCAACAATTGATGTTTAATTTTTATAATTCTTCCCATTCGAAGCTGCCTTTTGCTTTTACCACTGAATAGAAGATAACACGCGGCCGCTTATTTCGCAAAACCGTATTATTTTGTCTGGTGAATTACTTTAGCTCCAGTGGCCCTATAATTAGAACCTTTGCCTGAATGGATGGCAGAAAATAAAAATTGGCGATACCGCAATCCCCGGGGGGTGTCAAAAAAAAGCGGCTTGGGACTGGACGTTCGCAGAATGTTCTGTATAGTATCCAAACAGATGCCTTACGGATTTTCTCAAGGAAGAGGTCGTAATGTTCCGACATAGTATAAAGCAGGGCACCAGGAAGGGTGCCTTAAACGACCCGGCGGCCTCCTCGACGGCAGGTTCCGCCGGGACCGCAAATTGGAAAGGAGTCCAAGCGTATGGTTACCAACATTTTGAAGTCGAAAATCTCCGGGGTTATCAGGGCTGGCATTTCCGGCGGCACGAAGTCGAAGCCCGTCTCAGCGTTGCCCAGCCGCAACATGAAGGGGATGGAAATTTATCGGATCCATACCGGAAAGCTGCTGGCCAACGGCGATCTTGCCATTGCCAAGTCGCTGCGGCAGATGGAAGTCCCGCTGTGCAGCTTTGGTCCCGGCGGAGAATATGTCGTGGACTGGTTTCCGCATCGATATCGGCCGCAGGTACTGGAAGACCAGGACAGCGCCCGCGACGAAATATTGTCACCATTGAAACTGCTATTTCGAGAATTGGGGGACGTTTTCCTGGGCACTCACCCGGGGCGGAGCTATCGCAGTGAAGCACGGCCCGACCTGCTCGAGCCGTGCATCGCCTGTGGCCAGCAGAGCCAGTATTCGCCTTGGAAGCAGTCCATTGGGGCACGGCCTGCCAAGTCCGCTTCCAGCCAAGTACTGAAAAACGGCATATTTCCGCAGCCCGTACTTGCCACAATTTCGATGCATCGGGAATCGCTTGGAAAAATGAAACATCCGGGGGCACCCGCAGCAGATTCGATGGAAACCGGCCCCTCTCTTTATATGGAGAACTCACATGACACCAACGCCCAAACAACTGGCGATTCTTACCGCTATCCGCGACTTTCGACTTCGACAGGGCTTTTCGCCGACGATGCAGGAGCTGGCCGATCAACTCGGCGTGTCCAAGGTCACCGTGTTCGAGCACGTTCAGGCCTTGGAACGAAAAAAACTCATCCAGCGCGAACCGCACAAGGCACGCTCTTTGACTGTGCATCCGGCAGTGAAGCTGCCTGAGCCGTGGAATCAACACAGTCAGGCGACGGACTTTCCGCTGGCCGGTTCCATCGCGGCGGGGTATCCGATCGAAGCGGTGGAGAATCCCGACACAATCAGCCTTGGAGATATGTTTTCATCACGATTCGGCACGTTCGCGCTTCGCGTGCGCGGCGATTCGATGATAGAGGATCATATTGCCGATGGTGATCTGGTCATCGTTGAACAGCGCTCCAGCGCGCGTGACGGGGAAACCGTTGTGGCTCTGCTGGCGGACGGGGCGGCCACGCTGAAGCGCATCTATCGCGAAAAAAATCGTGTGCGATTACAGCCCGCCAACAAATCCATGGATCCCATTTACGTGGATTCCGATGTAACCATTCAAGGCGTAGTCATCGGGGTGCTCCGGCCATTTGCGCGCTAACGATCATGGGGGCGCGAAAATGTCGCCCTGCAACCGGGCAAAGCGTCCTGAATCAGGCTAATAAGTTGCTTTTCACGAAAAAATTAAAAGCTTTCGATTGACTTAAAGGCATTGAGCCGATATGTTAATGAATCTTGGCACTTTGCGCGGAGAGCTTCCGCGATAGTGAAGAATAAGTGGGGAGAACAGTTGGTTTTCGGCAGTCGATGGAGTGTACATGTCCGCTAAGAAAGTAATCAAAGCCAAACCGGCAAAGCCGGCGCGCAAGGCCGTCATCAAAAAAGCGAAATCCAGGGTTAAAGCAAAGTTCCCGGCCAAACCAACCGGTACCCAAAAGAAAGCTGCCGCGCGCACTTCGGTTAAGGCTCTCAGCAAAGCCGCCGCGCACAAAGTTGTTCGCGTAGGCAAGGCCGCCTCCCGGCCCGAGCCGTCGCGGGTGACAAAAAGTCGCGGCGTTTCTGATGTCCGGCGGTCCCAGCCCATAAATGGCAAAGTGATTAACGGCAAGGCCCATCAGAGCAACGGCTCAGTGCGTGGCGGCGTTGGGAACGCGAAAATACCGACGGTCAAACTTTCAAAAACTGAATTGGAGAGTTTCCGCACGCTGTTGCTGGAAAAGCGTCGAGAAATTTTGGGCGATGTCGGATCGATGGAAAGCGAAGCCTTCCGAAATCAGGACAACCATTCCAGCAGTCCCATGCACATGGCGGACGTTGGAACCGACAATTTTGAGCAGGAATTTACGCTCGGCCTTATTGAAAGCGAACGGGAACTGCTGAAAGAAATTCAAGAAGCCATCGCCCGGATAGAAAATGGCACTTTTGGTGTGTGCGTCGCGACCGGAAAAGCCATCGGCAAAGCGCGGTTGGAAGCCAAGCCATGGGCCAAATATTGTATTGAATATGCCCGAATGCTGGAAAGCGGAAATTTGCCGCGTAATGGTCATGAGAACACGACCGTAGAAATCTCCGATGAAGAAGACGAATAACAGATTTATTTATGGACTGGAACATTTTGGCTGGACGGCATCATGAATCAACCAATCAGTTCGGTTTCCCACATGCCGGAACGATCCAACTCTCCGCCGCTTCCCCAAGCCATCGCCGTAATGGCCCTGGCGAAATCATCTCCGATCGCGTGGGTACGCTTTGTACTGATTGCCGGCTGCGGCTTAAGTGCCGATTTGTGGACCAAGCATCTGGCTTTTGCTAAACTCGGTTATGGACTGAATTCCCATCCAGTGGTTTTGATACCGGATGTACTGCAATTGCGCACCACGCTGAATCCGGGAGCGGTTTTCGGCGTCGGGCCAGGGTTGGCTCCGCTGTTTATTCTCATCAGCCTTGTCGCGATTGGTTTTGTTGTTTATGTGTTCATGAACACGCAGCGCGGCCAATGGGTGATGCATATCGCGCTGGGACTGATTCTGGCGGGGGCTATGGGTAATTTATATGATCGCGCTTTCAACGGCGGCAAAGTAAGGGACTTTATCCTCTTGCACTATTGGCCCTGGATATTTAACCTTGCGGACGCCATGCTGTGCATCGGCGTGCCGCTGCTGGTTATCTGCTGGCTTTTCCAAGGTGCGCAAATGCACTCCGCGCGGCAGGGCTGATGGTCATAGTTGGCGGAAGCCGGTGGATAAATTGAAAGTCACAGCTACGAGGTGATTCATTCTTATGGATACAAACTACCCGGTTGAGATTGTTATTGGATTACTGGTACTGCTTGGATTGCTCTATCTGGCGCATCATGAACCTTCCGCTGGAACGCCCCGGGTCCGGCAGGCTGTCGAACATGTCGTCCCTATGGTCGTCCATACGAAGAAATAACCTGGAATTGGGAAGTGCGGATGAAAAATACGAGTTGGTCTGTTGCCGAACTGGTTCAACGCATTGAAATAAAAAAAGCGATTGTGGGCGTCATTGGTCTGGGTTATGTCGGACTCCCGCTGGTAAAAGCTTTTTCCGATTCCGGTTTCACGACGATCGGTTTTGACGTAGACGAAGCCAAAGTTCGGATGTTGCAATCCGGTAAAAGTTACATTCGCCATATTCGTCCGCAGACCATTCGCGCCCTTGTACAGGCCGGGCATTTTACCCCTACCATTGATTTTTCCCGTATGGCCCAATGCGATGCCCTGATTATTTGTGTTCCCACTCCGCTAACGGTTAACCGCGAGCCCGATATGCAGTATGTTTCCGGAACCGCAGCGGAAATCAGCCGATATTTGCGCCCCGGACAACTGATTATTCTCGAATCCACCACGTATCCGGGCACGACACGCGAAGTTGTGCTGCCGGTGCTTGAATCCGGGGGGTTAAAATCCGGGAGGGATTTTCTTCTGGCCTATTCGCCGGAACGTGAAGATCCGGGCCGCAAGGATTTCCAGACGGTAGATATACCCAAAGTTGTCGGTGGCATGGATGCAACTGCTCTGAAAGCGGCATGCGCTTTATACGGTATGGCAGTTAAAACAGTGGTGCCGGTAGAAAGTTGTGAAATTGCTGAAGCCGGAAAAATACTGGAAAACTGCTACCGTTGTATCAACATCGCGTTGATTAATGAACTGAAAATAATTCTCGACCGCATGGGTATTGATGTCTGGAAAGTTATTGCCGCCGCCAAAACCAAACCATTTGGGTTCCAGGCATTTTATCCCGGTCCCGGACTCGGGGGTCACTGCATTCCCATTGATCCGTTTTATTTAAGCTGGAAAGCCAAGCAGTATGATGTCACGGCACGCTTTATCGAATTGGCCGGCGAGTTAAATACGGCCATGCCTTATCACGTGATTGGCAAGGTAGCCGAGTCGCTCAATAATGTCGGTCGTGCCATTCGCGGATCAAGAATTTTGGTGCTGGGCCTGGCGTATAAAAAAGATGTTGATGATCTGCGGGAGTCGCCTTCCGTTGTGCTTATCGAACAACTCAAGAGCCGCGGCGCACGCGTTGATTATAACGATCCGTTCATACCCCGCACGCATCCGCAGCGGCAGCATGATCTGAAAATGAAGTCCGTTACGCTCACGGCTGCAAATCTTAAGAAATATGATCTTGTGTTGATCGCGACGGATCACTCGGTTTATGATTGGAAATTTATCGTGCAGCACGCCCGATGTATTGTAGATACGCGCAACGCCACCGCCGGTATCCGCGTGGGTCGCGCTAAAATAACCAGGGCCTGAACTGACAAGCGAGCAGACGCAGTAAATTAAAACAGCCCGAGCGAATTCAACTCAACATAAACAGGTTGTCCTGTATAATTATCCCGTTGCGGCCGTCGCAATCGTGAGGAGTATTGGAATGAACCGCCGGTATCTGTTGCCCTTTAAAACCAAACGTCTGCCGCAAATCCATACGGATATATTAATCATCGGCGGTGGGGTGGCCGGCTTGCGGGCAGCGGCGGCAGCGGCGGCCGAATCACTGGATGTGCTGGTGGTGTCCAAGCATCAGTTGTCGGAATCAAACACCTATTATGCCCAAGGCGGCATCGCCAGCGTGATGCAGGCGGATGACAGCTTTCAGAGCCACATTGAAGATACCCTGACCGTGGCGTGCGGATTGGGCGACAGGCCGGCTGTGGAAACGGTGGTTCGGGAAGGTCCCGCACGCATCGAAGAACTGATACGTTGGGGGGCGAATTTTGACCGCGAAACGGACGGTCGACTGGCCTTTGGGCGTGAGGGAGGGCATTCCTTTGCGCGGATTGTCCACGCGTTGGGCGATGCCACCGGGCGGGAGTTGGCCAACTGCCTCATGGGCGTGGTCCGCAGCCATGAGCAGGTATCAATTCTGGAACATACGTTTGTTCTGGATTTAATAACGCAGGAGAATCGTGTTCTGGGCGCACTGGCTTGGAGTCAGCAGCGCGGATTATTCGTCATGTTCGGTCGCAAAACCCTTCTGGCCAGCGGCGGAGCGGGAGCTTTGTATCGGGAAACAACCAATCCCTCCATCGCCACCGCGGATGGGCACGCCATGGCCTGGCGGGCGGGCGCAACACTTAGAGATATGGAAATGGTACAATTCCATCCCACAACTATTTACATCGCCGGCTCGGCGCGATCTCTGGTTAGTGAAGCCGTGCGTGGTGAAGGAGCGAAACTTATTGACCGGGCTGGCTATCGTTTTATGCCGGATTATCACCCGCAGGCCGACCTGGCTCCGCGCGATGTGGTTTCGCGCAGCATCATGGCCCAGATGGCCAAAACCCGCACAACGCATGTATTTCTTGATTGCCGGCACATCAGCGAAGCGGCGTTCAAGATACGATTTCCAGGCATTTACCAGGTGTGCATGCAGTTTGGCATTAATCCATCACGCCAACCCATCCCAGTACATCCCAGTGCCCATTACATGGTGGGCGGAGTGGCGTGCGATCTGCTCGGCCGTACGGATGTTGAGAATTTATACGCCATCGGGGAGGCCGCCTACAGCGGGCTGCATGGGGCCAATCGGCTTGCCAGTAATTCACTTATTGAGGCGTTGGTCTTCGGGAAGCGGGCTGGTGAGGATGCAGCAGCCGCTCTGGCCGGGCACAGCCGTTCTTTGGAAGTTCCGATGTTGGCTGCGGAAATTGCGCCCAGTGAACGCACGGAATTCGACATTCAGGATGTCTTTGGTTCTTTGCGATCATTAATGTGGCGCAATGTCGGCATTGAACGTGTCGGACCGCGGCTGGATGAGGCCTTGGAAATTATTGAGTTTTGGTCCCACTACCTTCTGGACAAAGTATTTGATAAACCCGCCGGGTGGGAATTGCAGAATATGCTGCAAATGTCGCGCCTGATTTCAGCCGCCGCAGGTGTGCGGCAGGAAACCCGCGGCGTGCACTACCGCACCGATTATCCGGAACGCGATGACCGCAACTGGAAATGCCACTTGGATTGGCGAGCCATGTCAAAAATCCCAATGAAAATCGCGGTGAATAACGAATCCGCGGACGCCAAAGGCAGTGTGCCATGAAAGTAGATAATCCGGCCCCAAAGCTGCGCGACTGAATTTGAGATTCAGTTTTGACTGAGCCTCGGCAGCGCCGAGATAATTTTGTTGCATCGCTCCCAGATTTTAACCGCTAACTCGCTGAATCGAGTCACCTCTTGGGAAGTGAAAGACTTCGGTATCGCCGGTGCGGTCCAGTCGCCGTTCGCGTTTTGGAACGGGTATTCTGTGTTCCGCTGGTGAGGTGCCCCCGGCACCGGCCTGCGCGGCGCAAAACTGGATAGAATTCTGCTTTCTTCGCGATAGTACTCATTGAATAATTTGGCTATCTTATCGAGGATCTCGCCAAGGTTCTTGGGGTCAAGCGAGTGTCGAATGACTTGCGCCAAGCGGTCCACGTCATGTTTGTAATAATGGCTGGTGGATATCTGGGTGATTTTGGCATGTTGCAGGCCTGCATTGTGGTGCAGGCTTCTCAGCCCGCTCGATCGGATCCTTGTGAATGGTTGCAATTTCTATAATATTTCAAAGTGTTCATACGCCATTTTCCATGCTTGTTTGGCGGCTTCGGGGCGGTAGGACTCTCTGCGATCACTGGCGAAGGCATGGGGGCCGTCGAACAGGGCCAGGGTATAGCGTTTCTTATGTCTGCCGAGAGCTTCCACGATGCGCGCATGTTCTTCGGGCGGAATGTGTGTATCTTGGCTGCCATACGCGAGAAACAGCGGGGCGGTGAGGTTGGTGAGATTTTCCTCCGTAAGCAGGCTCGTGCGGCCCATGCGATCCGGTGCTACGGGGGCGATGGAGCCGCCGTAAAAACAAACTGCGGATTTAATTCGTGCACCGAGTTTACATGCAGCCATAAAGCTGATCCGCCCGCCCATGCAAAACCCAATAATGCCGCATCGCGAGGTGTCCACCTCCGGTTGATTCGTGAGGTGGTCGATGCTTTGTGTGATGTGCTGAATAATAGCGCCGGAATCGAGATTTTTGGCGGTGTCCATGGCACCTTGAATATCGGTATAACTGAATACCTTGCCGTCAAATAAATCCGGTACAACCGCACAATAACCATTTTGTGCAATCTGCGTCGCAACGGACTGAAAATGCTCATTAAGCCCGAAGACTTCAAACACCACAATAATCAGCGGACGTTTTGTCGCGCCGATGGGGTGCGCATAAAACGCCCGACGGCTGGGAACTGGTTCAATCCATGTTGTATGTATTTCATTGGCCATAGACGAATACCTCTTTGGGACGTACCAAATAGTCTAACACGGTGCCCCGCATAGCGCAACGACTCCCCCGCGCTCGTGACACCGCATTCGATACGCTGGAACGCAACTGTGGGTGCGAAAAAAGCGACGGCTAATATTTATTTTGCTGCAGCAATGGCCCCGGCGTAATCCGGTTCTTGCCCGATTTCCGGAACTAACTGCACATACTTAATTGTTCCGGTGCCATCAGCTACGATCACCGCTCGGGCCAGCAGGCCGGCCAACGGTCCGTCCGCAATCGTTAATCCGGTGAGATTGCCGAACTCCGGATGGCGAAATGTTGAAAGCGTCACAACGTTTTTAATTCCCTCCGCCCCGCAAAAGCGGTTTTGCGCAAACGGAAGATCCGCGGAGATACACAACACTGTGGCGTTGGCAAGACCTGCCGCATCAACATTAAATTGGCGAACCGAGCGGGCGCAAACCGATGTATCAATACTGGGAAATATGTTGAGGATGATCGTCTTTCCCGCCAGTTCCGGGGATTTCAATAAACTTAAGTCCGATTTGGTTAAGGTAAAAGCCGGAAGCTTTCCGCCCACTTTTGGAACGTCGCCAACGGTGTGAATAGGACTGCCTTTGAAAGTAATATTAGCCATTACAAACTCCTTATGGTTGGTCAGAATTCCACTATCGGCCAATGCCGATTTTCGCCGCATCATTCTAAACGCATTTCTGTTTTTCACCAACCG
>DAHXLH010000274.1:0-3851 GCA_027366115.1 Phycisphaerales bacterium | reverse complement strand
GGAGAATCCGGAATTAGTGGATATGTCCCGGCGTTTTCGCATGGGTGCGGTGCTGACGGCGCCTGTGTTTATCTTATCCATGATGGCGGATTTTAATGTTGCCCATCTCAACATGTCAGCGTGGGTGAACTGGGTCAACCTTGTGTTGTCTACGCCGGTGGTATTCTGGTGCGGCATGCCCTTTTTTGTAAGGGCGTGGGCCTCCATTAAAACCTGGCATCTGAACATGTTTACGCTGATTGGTTTGGGCGTGAGCGTGGCGTATATCTACAGCTTCATTGCCACGCTGGTACCGCAAATATTCCCACCGGAATTTTGGGCTTACCCCGGCGTCGTGGCGACATACTTTGAAGCGGCCGCTGTAATTGTTGTGCTGGTGCTGCTGGGGCAAACGCTGGAATTGCGGGCACGCGGCAAAACCGGTGCGGCCATCCGCGAGCTGCTGGATTTATCACCCAAAAACGCCCGGCGTATTACCGCTGACGGCGATCAACAGGACGTGCCGCTGGAGCAGATTGCCGCGGGAGATAAGCTGCGGGTGCGTCCGGGGGAAAGACTTCCGGTGGATGGAATCGTGCTGGAAGGCTCCAGTACCGTGGATGAATCCATGATTTCCGGCGAACCGATGCCGGTGATCAAGGCGGCTGGTGATAAACTCATTGGCGGCACGGTCAATGGCACTGGCGGCCTGGTGATGAAGGCGCAAAAGGTCGGGGCCGATACGCTCTTGGCGCAAATTGTGGTTTTGGTTTCGCAGGCTCAGCGCAGCCGCGCGCCTATTCAAAGCGTGGCTGATAAAGTTGCCGGTATTTTTGTGCCTGCTGTCGTGGCCGCGGCTATTCTGACGTTTATTTTGTGGTCTGTCTTCGGCCCCGCTCCGGCGATGGCTTATGCACTGGTGAATGCTGTGGCCGTGGTGATGATTGCCTGTCCCTGCGCCCTGGGATTGGCCACGCCCATGTCCATCATGGTTGGTGTCGGCCGGGCGGCCCAAGCCGGTGTGCTGATAAAAAACGCCGAGGTACTGGAAATTATGGAAAAAATTGACACCGTCGCTCTGGATAAAACCGGCACACTTACGCAGGGGCATCCGAAAGTGGTAACACTTCAGCCGCAGCCCGGCGTTTCGGCTGATGATTTGCTTCAAATGGCCGCTTCGTTGGAGCGCGGCAGCGAGCACCCTCTGGCGGCGGCGATCGTTTCCGCCGCCCGGGACCGGCGCATCACACTGCTGCCGGTTCAGCAATTTCAATCCATCAGCGGGCAGGGCGTGTGGGGTGAAATCAATGGCCGCCGCGTGGCCATAGGCAATGCGGCCCTGATGCGGCAACTGCGGATTACGATTGACTCCGTATTACAACCAGAGGAAGTTCTGCGCGGCACCGGGCAGACAATTATGTATGTGGCGGCGGACGGAAAATTGATGGGTCTGCTGGGTACGGAGGACCCGCTTCGTTCCGGCACCGCCGAAATGGTTAAGCGCATAAAGTCTCTGGGCTTGTCGGTGGTTATGATTACCGGCGATAATCAAGCTACGGCCACCGCAGTTGCCCGGAAGCTCGGCATTGACACGGTCGAAGCCAATACTTTGCCGCGGGAAAAAGCCCAGGTTGTGCGCCGCCTGCAAGGCCAGGGACGAAAAGTCGCTCTGGCGGGCGATGGCATTAACGATGCCCCGGCCCTGGCGCAGGCGGATGTGGGAATTGCCATGGGTACCGGCGCGGATTCCGCCATTGCCAGTGCGGGTGTGACACTGCTGCATGGAGATTTAGCCGGCATTCTCCAGGCGCGGCGCGTCAGCATCGCGACGATGCGGAATATCCGTCAGAATCTTTTATGGGCATTCGGTTATAACATTCTGGGAATACCCATTGCCGCGGGTATTTTATATCCCTGGTTTGGCATTCTCTTAAGCCCCATGATAGCCGCCGCCGCGATGAGCTTCAGCAGCGTATCGGTTATCGCCAACTCTCTGCGCCTGCGAAAACTGAAACTGTAAAATCCATTAGCCTGACGCGGCAGCGTCACGGTTGGATGCGGAATGCAATGTGGAACAAATAGGCCGTTCCGCCCGGCAGGTGATGTGCCAATCGCGCCGTCGGAAAGAACATCGTGCAAACCAAACCACGTCTCGATTCCAACTCGACGCTTCCGCATCGAGCTAATTGCACACACCTTAGCCTGACGCGGCAGCGTCATGGTTGGACGCGGAATGCCGCTACAGAAAACATCCGCACCCCAATCCGGCAAGCGCGATTTCCAATTTACCCGCGACCACATGAGCCACCGAATAAACCGTCGGCACGGCCACAGCGTTTCACCAACTACAACTTTGCACTCAAGGTTCAGGCCGCCAAAAACCCAAGATTAATGATACGCGGCCCCCTGCCACCTACGCTACCTGCACTATGCTTCCTGCACCAGTGATTTGTTGGTGGTATCGACACGAAACAGCCAGGTTGTCACGCCGCCCAAAACTGAGCCTGCGGCAAGGACCAACAGCAGCTTTGGCGTGCCGATGGACTTACCCAATACGGGAAGAAAAAACGTGCTCGCCACGGCTCCGAGGCGGGAAAACGCGGTGGCAAAGCCGTGGCCCGCGGCGCGCACGTCGGTGGGGTACACTTCCGCCGCCAGAACATACGTGGTATTGCCGGGACCGAAAGAGATAAATGCCTGGGAGAGCATCATCCCCAGAAAAACCATCGCCAACGCAAGCATGCTGTACTGCGGCACCCATTGCGAATGGCCATGTTCTACTACTTGATGGAGCGGAACGTTCATGGCCGTGACACCCACGAGCACCAGCGCCGCGGCATTGCCGACAAAACCAATAATCTGCGGCCGGATGCGTCCGATGCGATCGACAGTTAATGCCAACGGCACATAACCGAGCAAAAACGTGACCGAGAGCATCGCTGAACCAAGTATCTGCTGATGCGCAGTCTTAAAGCCAAGATGGCCGAGAATCAGCGGCGTGTAAATAACCAGGTAATAACCCACCAGGTCCATGATAAACCATGGAATGCATACCAACAGCGTTGCGCGAATATAGCGCTTTTGAAATAACACACGCCAAGGCGTTCTGGGCGCGATGGTTTTCTTTTGTTCCGCCGCCAAAATCGCGGTCAGTTCATCCGGGGTAATCGAGGGATCCACACGCGCCAAAACCGCGGCGGCTTTTTCCGCCTGCCCATGCCGCAGGTACCATCTTGGCGACTCCGGCAAATTACGTCGCAACCAGATTACAAATAACGCCGGCACCGCTCCAATCAGCAGCATCAGCCGCCATGCGATGGGACCCCATGACAGCAGACCGTACGCCGTTAATCCCGCGGTAATAGCTCCACCCGTCCACAGGCCGAAGGTCCATGTGATCACGCCGCCGCGTTTGTTCCTGGGCATGAATTCCGCCATGTAGGTTGCGCTGATGGGATAATCCGCACCGATGCCCATACCCAGTACGAACCGGAACGCCACCAGCGCATAGATATTCCAAGCCGCACTGCATAGCACCGCCGCGAAGAAAAACGTGACCAAATCAATAAGGTAAATGGCCTTGCGCCCGAAACGATCCGCGACATGGCCGCCAATCAACGCGCCCAGAAACGCGCCGGCCAGTGCGGATGTCCCCACCCAGCGGTATTGCGACGGCCCAAGATGCCATTGTCTGGCCAGCAGCACCAGCACCGCACCGACAATAATCGTGTCATAGCCGTCGAGAAATATGCCCAGCCCCGCCGCCCACGCCAACCGCCGATGCAGCGGACTCATCGGGGCATTATCCATACGTTCCAGCAGGCTTTTCACAAATCAATCTCCATCCGCCGGGCCGTCGCCGGCGTCACTGG
>DAHXLH010000180.1:0-10127 GCA_027366115.1 Phycisphaerales bacterium | reverse complement strand
TTAACCGGCCTGCTGACCAATCCGGCGTATGCCAATCGTGAGCCGCTTTCGGGTTGGCTGGACAACACCCCGCGCAATGTCGCCCAACAACTAGCTTGGGCGCATCGGGATGGTATTTCATTTTTCGTATTCGACTGGTATTACCATCACGGTGCGCATCCGTCACGGCTCAATAATGCGCTGCGTCAATATCAAACGTTGCGGCGCCATTCCGGGGTCCATTACGCTTTACTGGATGTGAACATCGGACAATTCGCCATTTCGCAAAAAGATTGGCGCGATGAAGTTACTCGTTGGACAACCCATTATTTCAAGGATCGGCACTACCAGCGGATTAATGGGAAGCCGGTACTGGTGATTATCGATATCGGACGATTTGCCAAACAGTTTGCCGGCTTTGACGGGGCACACGGGGCGGTGCAAAGCGTAAATCGAGCGATGGGCGTGCTTCAAAGCGTAGCCAAAGCGCATGGCCTGCCCGGGGTGTATGTGGTTGCAGGCGTGCTCTGGGGCAGCGCCTATCCGCATATCCGGAAATTTCCGAATTTCTCGTGGCTGCGGGGTGTGCATGTTGATGCCCTGACGGAATACAACTATCCTTATGGCGGTGGTGCATTTAATGGTCCACGGTCCTACCGCTACCTGATGCGCTTCGGGCAGTGGGCGTGGGCAAGATACGCCGCGGTCAGCCCGCATCCATATATTCCCGTGGTAATGGACGGATGGGATCCACGCCCGTGGAACGAACGCATGGATGGTAAGCTGGTGTGGTTTCGGCGCACGCCGGCCGAGTTCGAAGAATTTGTGCGGGCCGCAATGCGGTGGGAACAGCGGCATCCGGCCATGCGTGTTGCGCCGCCACCACAGCGGCCGGTACTTCTTATTGAGGCGTGGAATGAACTGGGCGAGGGCAGTTACATGGTGCCGACCATCGGTGACCGCAACGCGTACGGTAACGCCTTGGCGCGGGCGTTGGGGCTAGCCGTTGTGAAACGCCCTGAACATGACGGACACTGATATATAAATGGTGAAGGATTTGTATGGCGTCCAAATGTTTCGTGTTTTCCCCTTTGGCCATCAAAGTCATCATCGTCTGTACCGCCTTAGTGGCTCTGGCCGGAGGTATGGCCCGCGGTGCGGATTTGGCGGCGTTGGTGAATCCTTTTGTGGGCACCGCGGCGGGGGGCAACATTGTTCCGGGGGCCATAGCGCCTTTTGGCATGGTGGAGTTAAGCCCGGATATGCCCAACGGATTTTACGTCTACGGAGACAACTATATCAGCGGCTTCAGCATGACCCACATGAGCGGCTGCGGATGCCCGAATTATGGGGATGTCTTTTTTACCGCCACCACCGGACCGGTCAAGGTGCAACCCAAAGAATATGGCTTTCATTTCAGCCATCAGCGTGAATCCGCGTCCCCCGGCTATTACCGTGTGTTTATGAAGACTTGGGGTATCAACGCGCAGTTTACCGCTTCCACCCGATGCGGCATGGCCAAGTTTACATTCCCGGCTGATAAACAAGCCAATATTCTTATTCCCATCAGCCACGCCGTGAACGCCACCATCGGGTCGAACCTTCACATTATCAACGACCATACCATTACCGGATCAGTTACCAGCGTAACGATAGTGGGTACCAACCTGCCGGTGACGGTTTATTTTGTCATGAAGTTCAGCGCGCCATTCAAAACTTTTGGCGTATGGGAAGGCCATTCCATCAAACCACAGATAAGCCGGCAGGTGCAGGCCCGGGGCGTCGGGCCACTGTTCCCCACGAATTACTACCCGCCTCCGCGCCGGGATTCATGGGGGCCGCAATATGTCAAACCCAAACCCACCCTGCATTTTCCCGGCCCACGCATTGGAGCGTATGCAAGTTATCCATCGAGCAGCCACCGCAGAGTGGTCAAGGTTCGCATTGGCATATCATTTGTCAGTGTTGGCGGGGCGGAGAAAAATTTGGCGGCGGAAATACCGCATTTCAATTTCTCCGCCAGTCGTGCCCGGATTCATGCCCGCTGGAATAAAGAGCTTTCGGTAATCACGGTGCGTGGCGGTTCATTGACCCACCGGAAGATTTTCTACACCGCGCTATATCATGCCCTGCTGTTGCCGAGCGTTTTTGATGATGTGGATGGCCGGTACATCGGCTATGACGATAAGATTCACCATGTACCAACGGGCCATAAGCATATTTACGCCAATTGGTCCGGTTGGGACATTTATCGCAGTGAAATTCCACTGTTGACAATGATTGAACCCCGGCGAGCCGAAGATATGGCCCAGTCCGTGGTGGAAATGGCCAAACAATTGGGATTTATCGATCGCTGGGCCGAAGCCAACCGGCCGCTGGGTGTCCAGAACGGTTTTCCATTAACCAGTTGTGTGGTGGAAATCTGGCAGGCGGGCCTGCACCACTTTGATATTAAAGCCGCCTATAAAGCCATGGCTAAGCAATGTTTCCCCGATTACCTCAAGGGGCACGCGGATTTAAGTTCCATCCATGCGTATCAGGATGTGCCCGGTGAAAAATACGGCAGCATTCTGCCGGCGGATACCAATGTTTCATCGGCGGAAGAAACGGACATCGCTTATGCGGCTCTCGGACATCTGGCCCTGGATTTGCATAAAACGCAGGACGCCGACGTGCTGTTTGGTGATGCCCTGCAATATACCTCCATGTACAATCCGGCCACGAAGTTCATGCAGGGGCGTAATGCCCAGGGAGCTTGGATACCATTGAGTAAGCAAGACCGTGACATCCGTGACTATAACAACTGGCGGGTGTATCAATTCTATTGCGAAGGCTCCGCGTGGATATACGACTGGCTGGTACCGGAAGATGTACATGGATTGATAGCGTTAATGGGTGGCGATAAGCCATTCGCGGCCAGACTACAGCACTTTTTTACCGCCGGCCAATATGATCCCACCAATGAGCCGGATTTAGAGGCCCCGTATCTTTTTGACTATTGCCGCCGGCCGTGGCGCAGCCAGTACTGGGTGACCACCAACGCCGACACGTCTTATACGGATGCTCCCGGCGGCCTGGCGTGGAGCCAACTACTGGGTACGGGCAATGACGATTGCGGTGAAATGTCGGCGTGGTATGTGTTATCGCAGATCGGGTTGTATCAGGTGGATCCCGGCAATCCGGATTTGGAGCTAAGCACGCCGCGCTTCAAACAAATCATCATCCATTTGCGGAGGCCGCACGAAGGAAAAACGTTCGTCATCGCAACGCATAACGGCGGCGGCAAGGATAGGTATATCCAATCGGCAACATTGGACGGCAAGCCGTTGAATAAACCATGGCTGCCGGAACGGCTGGTATTTCAAGGCGGCACCTGGAAGGTGAACGCCGGAACCGTACCCAATAAAAACTGGGGTGCGGCACGCGGTGATGCACCGCCGTCGTTGTCCACGGGATCAGTGCGATGGTAGAGGGTGGGCAACCGGCCACAATATGTTAAGCGCAGCCCAACATGAGTCGAAAATTTGGCGGAAATCGCACCAAGGGCAGTGGAAACTCATGAAACTTCGTTAAGAGTGTCCTGTTGAGCCGTTGCTTTGTGGCGGCACAAATGTTGGGGTTGGCTGGGTCTCGATGCAATACCGAAAAGAATGGGGGTCATTTAACATGAATACAAATATTAAACAAAGCGGTGTTTACTCGATAACTGGCCCAAACCGCAGATTGACCCGGCTTGCTAATTTGTGGTTTGCCGTGCCAACTGTGGCGATACTGGCGTTGATGGCACTCGCGCCACATGCGTTTGCTGGCGGTACATGGAAAAATGTGTTCCCCAATCCCGGTTTGACCAATCCTCGCATGAAGTTCAACACCGGAACGCGGATCAATGGTGCGGACCTCGCCGGACTATCGCGGTATCTGCCCGCCATGCCCGGACCACTTTCTGGATGGACGGTTACCATGTGGCATCGCCATGAAATACTCAATGCCAGGGAAATGATTAAGAATGACGAAAACCTGTCAGACCCGCGATTGGGCGTGCCTACGTATGCGTTCATAACACCGAACCATAAAATGCATCTGGCCATATTCCGCGACCATAAGTCGCACCGGTGGGTTTATGATCTATTTGAGAAAGATGGAATGTTGCTGCCCAATGGCGGAGCCAATCTTTTTCTCTCAGCCCATGCCCGCAATGGCCACTTTACGATGAACCATCCCATTATTTACAACCTCTGGGCGAAGATCTCGCAGGCGCATATCAGGTATTACAACTCCAGCGCCGAAAAAAGCGGGGCGGTCTTGGCACAGGTGTTTACGGGTTTTATTTTTAGTGTGCCCAGTGTTCATCCCGCGGATCGGATAACCCTGTTTTTGCAGATTCCACTGGCCGACAGTCGGGATGGCAAGTTCGGAGGCGCACCCTACGGCGGCCGCGGCGGGATCACCTACCAGCTTTGCGATTCGGGAAAAAATGGCACCGTTATCACTGAAAATATTGCGGCACCGGGGGGTTGTCCGCTGCCATTTAGACCGCAGCGCGGACCGCTGCGACACTTCCGTTACCGCCTCAACAGCTTCCTCCGCGAAGCGTTGGCGAATCCCCCGATGTTTCGTAATTCCCGTGGGAAAATGCAGCGGCTGGTATATACAAGTCACGCAAAAAATATGAAAAGCTGGGAACTCGCTTCAATGTATGTGGGTCTGGAAACGGAAAATAGCGATTTCCGGAGAGGTGTAACAAATCACCGTCCACAGGGGAGTGTTTCCGTAGCGTTGCAAGTGGCGAATTTGCGTGTTATGACGGAGGCACGGCAGGCCTCTGGGCCGGTGAAATAACACGATGGCTTGGCCTTTAGCGGCCAGGAAGAAAATGGAACAATGGTTTATATTGTTTACAGGAGATTTCCATGGAGTCGAATCAAAAATCCAATGTAGAACCATCGCCGCTGGCTAAGAATAATTGCCGGGGTAATGGCCGCCGGAACTTTTTGTGGGGTGGACTGTTGGCCTTGCTCGGTGGTCTGCGCGGCAGTAAACAGGCTGCGGCTGCCACGGCTCACCCTCCCGGCCATCCAACGCTGGCAACCGAGGGGATAGCGCTCAAAACCGTGGTGACGCAGGGCAACGTGCGGAATGTTCCTTTGGATACGATGGTTCTTTTTGAGCGTGGTGAAAACAATCAGGGGCGTGCGGAAACCCATGAGGTGCTTTCGCTGATCCAGGAGGAGAAGGGGCCGAATTCGTACCCGTACACCCTCTACGCCCAGCTTACCACCCATCAGATCGTGGGAGATGCCGTCGTACTCTGTTCGAGTTTGATCAAGAAGGGCGTGGGCTGGGCGACCGGCCATCACTCTGAGGTGCATAACCATGCGAAAGGCGCTGCGATCGGAGTAAATGTTGAAATGCACAACCATTACCCGGAGCCGCACGCCACCGAGGTGATCGGCGTGAATATCCAACCAACCCAGGGACTATGCCGGTATGGGATTCAAGTACAAGGGGGAGCGGACGAGACGCACCAACAATTTGAAAAAGCCATTGGTCTCAATGGCAGCGGTGCGATAGGGGTGGACTTGGGCGGCCACTTCAAGGAAGCGGGAATTCATGCCCATGATAATTCCATCCGTCTCAACGAAGGTGCGAGCCTGGAATTGGACGGCTTGGGCAAAGTCCGCTTATGCTACCGCAAGGGGCGCATTGAGTTTATGAACGGGGATCGTTGCCTCGGACACATTAATACCGATGGACAGGATCATGAATTATGATGAATAGCACAAAGGAGTGTAGTAATGGACAAGTTTTCAAGGCGCAATTTTCTTGCGGGTATGGCTATAGCCGGCGCTGCTTCCCTTGGTGATGCCGTACAACAGAGTAATGGCTTACCGGATACCGGTATGCCGGCGGGCTGGCCCGTGGCGGACCGCAAAACGCATTTATCACCTGCGGCCCGCAAAGCCGCTGTGGAACAACTGCTGGCGTACTTCCATAAGGTTGCACTGCGGCTATTGCGACCGGCGCAGGGAATTCTGCGTCATCCCAGTATCTCACCGAGTCTGCCGGGGAAAGCCTATTCCACACAGTTGTGGGACTGGGATACACTGTGGACCAGTCGCGGACTATTTCGGCTGGCGCGCCTGACGGGTGATCATAATCTGCTGGAAGAAGTTGGCCGTCACGCGCAGGGCAGTCTGCTAGATTTTCTGGAACATCAAGCGGAAACAGGGCGAATTCCGATTATGATGGATGCGGATAATCCGGATCCGTTCGGGTGCTTGGGAAAGGACGCTCCGAATTACCGTAATCAGGCCAAGCCGGTATTTGGTCAATTGGCGCTGCTGGTGGCGGACCAGACGGGTGATGTGCGATGGCTGGCTCCGCAGTTCGAGAAATTGTCGCGTTTTTATGATTCCTGGGAGCTGGGAAATCAAAGTAAAATCGGATTATTGGTGTGGGGTGATGATGTTGCCATCGGAGACGATAACGATCCGACCACTTTTGGCCGCCCCTTTTTTTCCTCGGCCAATATGCTGCTTAACAGCCTGTATTATCAGGATTTGCGGGCGGCGGCGGAACTGGCGCGGCGGCTTAATCGGCCGCGCGATCAAAAACGCTTAACGCATCAAGCGGACGAGCAGGGCCGGCGGATTCAAAAATATTGCTGGGATCCGCGAGACCGATTTTACTATACGGTGGATGTGCAGTGTAAGGATCGTCGCGCGGAATTACTTCCAGGCATACCGGAAGGAATGCCGATGTCGTGGCATTGCCTGCCGTTGCGCATCCAGATGTTCACCGGTTTTCTGCCCTTATGGTGTTCCCTCGCCACGCCGCAACAGGCCGCTGATCTGGTCAAGTTGCACTATCTCAACAATGAGACGTTCCATGCGGCTTATGGCGTGCGCTCACTTTCCAAGCAGGAGACCATGTATTCTCTGGCACGCAGTGGAAACCCCAGCAATTGGCTCGGACCGATCTGGATAATCACGAATTACTTTGTGTGGCAGGGTCTGAAGAACTACGGCTATAAAACGGAAGCGGCGGATTTGGCGGACAAAACCCTGCGGCTTTTGGCTTCCAACTTGGCCGCCGCCGGATCATTGAACGAATATTATGATCCCGACACCGGAGTTCCCTTGAGCCATCAGGGGTTCGTGGATTGGAATATGCTGGTGCTGGAGATGATGTAACCGTGAACGCTTACGTTTTTCCTTGCTGCCAGCGGGGCCTTAACCTAGAATTGGTTCCGGCGATTGGTGAAAGTCCGATTCTGTTTTGGCCTTTACGCATCGCCTGGAAGGATTTGCTTACCTATGGGCGAGAACAGGAAAGACGCCAATTGGAAGTTTTGGCGCATTGATAATAAGAAAATATTTATTTACCGGCCGGTCATTACGTTCTGGCTGAAGTTTCGCGTTGGCATGTCGGTGCTGGTGGCGATGGTGACGGCCGCGTTTGCGATGCTGTTGATATTCCGTCCGCTCTGGTTTCACCTTGCCGATCCACATGCAGCCTATATCATCGGTCCGATCATGCTGCTGGCGGGTGTGATTCAGATGTTTCTGATGCTCAATAGCTCCTTGGGGTGTATGGCGGTGGTGCAGAATGACTGCATTAATGTGCGCGGCAGACGCTATTTCTGGAAGAACATCCGGGACGTATCCGTGCAGGAAAGCTCTTTTGGCCCCAAGGGTCAACCGGCCCTGAAGTTGCACGTCTCTAAACGCAAGGGTGAAAAGCTCGTGACTATTATTCCGGAAGGCATGGCGGGGCAGCAGGAACTTGACCAGTTGGCCCGGCATATCAAAAAGCTTATTAAACAACTGGCCGACAAACGCGCCGGAAAACCATCGGCTGCGGAAAGTGTTTAATTAAAATGCTCGCCCCGGATTATTTTCCGCCGCCGGTCAGCACACGCAGGGCGATACGGATGGGGTCATAATATTTGTCTACCACGCGTTCTTTCATGGGAATAATGGCGTTGTCGGTAATGTGAATTTCTTCGGGGCAAACTTCGGTGCAGCATTTGGTAATGTTGCACAGGCCGATGCCGCCCTCATTTTTAAGCAATCCTGTGCGGTCCAGTGAATCCAACGGGTGCATTTCCAGACTCGCTACGCGCACCAGAAACCGCGGTCCAAAAAATTTATCTTCCAGATCATGTTCACGCAGCACGTGGCAGACGTTCTGACACAGAAAACATTCAATGCACTTACGGAATTCCTGCGATCGGTCCACATCCCGTTGCTGCATAAGCCAAGTGGTGTCCGGCTTGGGGGTGAACGGCGGAATTTTTTTATTGACGGTGTAATTCCAGGAAACATCGGTTACCAGATCACGGATGATTGGAAAAGCCTTCATCGGCTGAACCGTAATGGTCTGGCCTTCAACGAAATCATCGAGCCGGGTTTTGCACATCAGGCGCGGTTTGCCGTTGACTTCCGCGCTGCAGGAGCCGCACTTGGCCGCTTTACAGTTCCAACGGCACGCCAGATCATGGGCGTGTTCACGCTGAATCTGATGGATGGCATCCAAGACAACCATGCCATCCTGCACATCCACCGTGTAGTCCACCAACTGACCGCCGGACTTATCACCGCGCCATACTTTGAATAATCGCGTGCTCATTTTTTTTCCTTGGCTTTCTTTTCATCAACCAGTGGCAGGAGATCCTGCGTTTTTACCACCGGGCAGGGTTCCACCTGCATGGCGTCCCCGTTTTTCCGGGAGACAATATTATGCTCGCCCCAATAGTCATCATATTTCGGATAATCCAGCCGACTGTGAGCACCGCGGCTTTCTTTTCGCAGCAAGGCGGCCCGCGCAATGGCTTCAGCGCAAATCAGCATATTGCGCAGGTCTTTGCATAAATGCCAGCCGGGATTATACATCCGCTGCCCTTCATTTATGCCCACATTGACCACGCGCTTCTTAAATTCTTCCAGTTTGGCCACTGCGGTGGTCAGATCGCTTTCCTCACGGAATATGCCTACCAGACTGTGGAGCATGGTTTGTAATTCAATATGCAGCTTATAGGGGTCCTCGGCGTTAGCTCGGCCAAAAAAGCCGGTCATTTCATTGGCGGCACTTTCTACCTGTGCGTTATCAATGCGTGCCGCCGGGGCGGCCTTCGCATATTCCGCCGCCGCCGCGCCGACACGCCGGCCAAAGACGATCAAATCTGAAAGGGAATTTCCGCCCAGCCGATTGGCTCCGTGCATTCCACCGGAGCATTCGCCGGCGGCATACAACCCCGGCACCCGGCTGGCGCCGGTTTCCGCATCAACTTTAATGCCGCCCATCGCGTAGTGGCAGGTCGGGCCGACTTCCATCGGCTCCTTGGTAATGTCCACATCGGCGAGTTCCTTGAACTGATGATACATGCTGGGGAGTTTTTTCTTGACGTATTCCGCGCCCCGATGGGAAATGTCCAGGAAACATCCGCCATGCGGTGATCCGCGGCCTTCTTTAACTTCGGTATAGATAGACCGCGCGACCACATCGCGTGTGGAAAGTTCCATACGCTTGGGGTCATATTTTTCCATGAAGCGTTCGCCCTTGCTGTTACGCAGTATGCCCCCTTCGCCGCGCACCGCTTCCGTGACCAGCAGACCCTGCACGCCCGGCGGCCAGACCATGCCCGTGGGATGGAATTGCACAAATTCCATATCCACAAATTCCGCACCCGCCTCATAGCCCAATGCGTGGCCGTCGCCGGTGCCCTCCCACGAATTGGAGGTAATTTTGAAGCATTTTCCCAAACCGCCGGTGGCCAGAATCACTGACTTGGCCTTAAAGACCACAAACCGGCCCGTTTCCCGCCAATAACCGAATGCCCCGCACACCCGGTCGCCATCTTTAAGCAGGCGGGTGATGGTGCAGTCCATATACACATCGATGCCTTGATGAATGCCCTTATCCTGTAAGGTGCGAATAAGTTCCAATCCGGTACGATCGCCTACGTGCGCCAGGCGTTTGTACGTGTGGCCGCCGAAGGCTCTCTGCATGATTTTTCCCTCGGCCGTGCGGTCAAAAACCGCTCCCCATTTTTCCAGTTCATTGACCCGGTCGGGGGCTTCTTTGGCGTGAATTTCCGCCATGCGCCAGTTATTAAGATATTTGCCGCCAAAAATCGTGTCCTGAAA
>DAHXLH010000244.1:0-9311 GCA_027366115.1 Phycisphaerales bacterium | reverse complement strand
GGAGAATATCAAGGTGGTGCCAACGCAGATCTCTGCAACGCGGTGGGGGGTCATCTTGGTGAACACGCGGAATGATATCATGGCCGTATATCGATTTGTCGGGTCGCAATCCCGCATTCAGTTAATGGCGAGCCGGGATTTTCGAGCGGATTTGAAGCTCAAGGATTTTAATAATTTGCCGCCGACGCCGGCTCAGGTAAAAGCGATGGTCTCGGCCGGAAAGGCGTTAACGCAGCCATAATGAAGATTGCGGAAAGTATTTAATGTGATGATGCTGATCCGCTGATTCATGGAAACGAAAAAAAGCACTAGGCGCATACGGGTGCCTTCTGTTAGACTATATAGTTAGGTCGTACCCGGTGACGGCATCATAAATGAGGAGTCGCTCATGGCAAAAATGTTTTATAGTTCGGAAGAAACAGCGGCCAAGCTGAATATGCCCGAGGACAAAATCAAGGAACTCGTGGAGAAAAATAAACTCCGTGAATTCCGCGACGGCAATCGTGTCATGTTTAAGGTCGATCAGGTTGACCGCTTGGCCGGCGATTTGCAGGGCGGAACGCTGGAAGAAGGCATGATCGACCTGGCTCCCTTATCCGGCACCGGCAATCCGATTATGAATGCCAGTGACGCTACGGCCGGTGGCACCTCTGCGGGTTCGTTCGCCGGCGGCTCGTTATCGGGGCAATCGGCTATCGGAAAAGCCCCGGGCAAGGCGGACACAGGTCTTCCGCTCCAATCGCCCGTTCTAAGCAAAAAGCCGGTAAAAGTATTTGATGAAAGTGAAGTTAAACCCACGGACGTCAGCGCCCAAACGCAAATATCATCCCCCTTAGATGAATCCATCTCCCCCTCGGGACTGGATTCCGTAGGCAGCGGATCAGGCTTGTTGGATTTGACGCGCGAAAGCGATAACACCAGTTTGGGTGCTGAACTGCTTGAAGAAATCTATCCTGGTGACCATTCCGTGGCCGGGCAGTCAGGAGTTGGCTCATCGTCAGGAATATTTGATCAGCCCGGCGGTGCCACAGCCTCCGGTGCGCCGGCGTCTTCAGATTCCGGCATTGCGGTAGCGGCCGGTGCAGCGGCTGCGGAAAAAGCATCGTCTCCGGTGATGGCAACATCATCGACTCCGATGTATGCTCCCATGTTTGAAGCTCCGGACGCATCATCGGGACTTTTTGGCGGCTTGGCCTTGGGAGCGGCATTTGTCATGGCGCTGACGCTGGTAGCGACGGCTGCGGCATTCCAAGGCTTTATACCCACGTGGGTGCCGTTCCTGGCCAAAAATGTGTGGATGTTTATCGCGTTTCTGGTAGTGATCGCGGCCCTTTTGGCCGGAGCTGGATATTTGGCCGGCAAGGCGTCGGATTAATTGCCTGATCGCCTGTTGGGTCAGGCTCAGCAATGGATCCGGCCTTGGAGCGTTACGAATTGTAGTGAAAGGGCATGGAGGCCCGGTCGCAGGAATGCCGCCAGTCTTCCATTTCCCGGTTTATTTTTTTTCGTCCTTTACTATTTCAACTAATTCGCTGAAACTATTGGTTGATTTAAAGTGTCGGATATGGAAGCCTCTGGAGAAAAAGCGTATGAATAAGTCCTTCACCCGTAAATTAATGACCACCACACTGCTCGCGGGTTTAACCGCCGGGTTACTTGGCCTGACTGGGTGCGTTTCGGAAGATCAGTATCAGCGGTTACAGACCGCGTTTGATCAGGCCAAATCGCAGTTGGCCGCGGATCAAAATGAATTGCTTCGCCTGCGTGGAGAAATTTCGTCCCTCAAGCAGAAATTGGCTGAAGATCAGCAGCTTCTGCAGACGCAAGGGGGCGGCACTTCCGCGCTGCAAAGTGAAATCGCGGCCCTGAAGGAACGGCTGGCCAAATTACGCGGGCAGTATAATCGTTTGTTGGCATTGGCCGGTGGCGCACCACAGTTGCCGGAATCGGTCAACAGCGCCTTGGAACGTCTGGCGGAGCAATATCCGAATCTCCTGGCTTATAACAAGAAGTTGGGCCTGCTGCGGTTTAAGAGCGATCTTTTGTTCGCACTGGGCAGCACCGAGGTTCGTCCGGACGCCAAGCGGGCCTTAGCGGAATTTGCACAAATTCTTAATATGTCCGGCATATCGGATAATGAAATCCGAATTGTAGGTAATACCGATGATGTGCCGATTCGGCGCACCCGCGGCACGGTCATGAATCCGACCAACTGGTATCTTTCTACAAATCGGGCGATATCGGTTATGTATATCCTGAAGCGCGACGGGGTGATCGACCGCAGAATGCAGGTTGCCGGCTGGGGTAAGACCCACCCGATTGCCGCCAACGCTCCGCGCCATCGCGGCAACCCGCTGAATCGACGTGTTGATATCTTTATTCTGCCGGTGAAGTTGAAGTACAATCCGTATGTGCCGGCTTCGGAGCAGGTCACGGCATCCGGTAATTCCACCAATCTGGCCCCTTCCTCGCGGACTCCTGCTATGACGGGAAATCCGCCGCAGACTGTGCCGGTCCCCGCAGGAAGCAATTAAAAATTCCTGATTGTATAAATAGCCCTTGAGTTGCCCGGCATGATAATTCCTGCCGGGCAGTTTTTTAGACTTTATTTATTTTGTACTTGCGTATAGTGTAGCAACCATGAACGAATCGAACCACATCGTTAACAATTACAGATCTTCCGGTAAACCGCAGGCGCAGGCATTGCCCGTCGAGCCGGCAAAGATCACGCATAACCTTCTGTTTTTACAGAAATTTTTTCGCCACGGCACACGTATCGCCTCAATCTGGCCGTCCAGCCGATTTATGGCAAGGGCCAGTATTCGCCATGCGAGTTTCAGCTCCGCCCGATGTATTGTGGAACTGGGTGCCGGGACCGGACCGATTACCTCGGAAATTCTTAAACGCCTCGATGCACGAACGCAATTCCTGGCGCTGGAGCGCGACCCGGATTTTGTGCAGGTACTTCATAAACGATTTCCTTCCAGTGCGAACATGCGGATTCTTCAGGCCGATGTCGGGCATCTGGATTCCATTCTGAGCGACCAGGGCATTGCGCCACATGGCGTTGATTGTTTTGTCAGTGGATTGGGTACGGCGAGTCTTCCGGAATCAGTGCGAAACGGCATGTTTGCCGCGGTAAAAAAATATCTCCATCCCGACGGATTTTTCAGCAACATTACCGAAGTGCCGCTCTATTATCTAAATTTTTACAAATCAATATTTGAGCATGTGTCTTTTCAATTTGTCGCACTCAACATGCCGCCCGGTGGAGTTTATCACTGCCGCGGAATTCGTTAGAAGATTGTCCGACACTGGCGGACTGGCGCATCCGAAACCCAATACTTTGTCGCGCAGATTTAACCGTCGTTACGCCCGGCGGCAGCCTGTTGTTTTCGCTGCTGAGCCTGATGACGTAATTGTGCATCAATAAACGGCTGCACCTCACCATCGAGCACGCGGTCCGGCTGGAATACTTCGTATCCGTTGCGGTGATCTTTCACGCGGCGGTCATCAAGCACATAACTGCGGATTTGCGAGCCAAACGCAATTTCGCCCTTTTCGCCGTACAGCCGGGCCAATTCGGCGTCACGCTTGGCTTCCTCGAGTTTGTTAATGCGGGCTTTCATGATTTCCAGCGCCAAGGCTCGATTCTGCACCTGGGATCGTTCGCTGGTACAAACCACTTGAATGCCGGTGGGTTTATGCGTGATGCGGATCGCCGAGGCCACCTTGTTAACGTTTTGTCCGCCTGGACCGCTGGCCCGGACAAACGCGATAATTTCCATATCGGCTTCCGGTATTTCCAATTCCTTGTCGGCACCCTCAAATACCGGTGTGACATCCACGCTGGCAAAGCTGGTGTGCCGCCGCGCATTGGCATCATAGGGACTGATCCGCACTAGACGATGTACGCCAACTTCGCAATTCATGTTTCCCGTGGCATACGGGCCTTTCACCAGCAGCGTAATGCGCCGGATGCCCGCCTGCTCCCCATCCAGGCGATCCACTTCACTGACATCCCAGCCACGACGTTCAAAATAGCGTAGATACATACGTAGTAGCATGTCCGCCCAGTCACAGGCCTCGGTGCCACCGGCCCCGGCATGAATTTGGATAAAGCAATCGCTGGGATCATGCGGTCCGACATACAATGATTGCAATTCCAGTTGGTCCACGCGTTCCGCCGTGGCGGTGATCGCCTGGTCCGCTTCTTCCAGCAGGGCGGGGTCCTCGGCCCCCATCTCCAGCATGACTGGAATATCCCCCAGCGAATTTTCAACCTCAGCCAGGGGGTCCATGATGAGTTTGACCGTCTTAAATTCACGAATAGTTTTACGCGCCTGATCCTGATGATTCCAGAAATCCGGTGCCTCCATCCGCTGTTCCAGTGTTTTCAGTTGTCTACGTTTTTCCGCAACGTCAAAGAGAGTCGCGGATGCTTTGAACCCGCGCCTCCAGCGAGGCCACAAGGGCCTCCATATTTTCCCGTGCCATATCGGCTCCTTAAAACACTTATACTAGCGGCAAAAAGAGAATTTGGCGAATCCGACGCCTGCGCTGGCGGCAGTGCGTGGTGCCCGGCACGCGCCGTGCCGGTGGCGCAAATTAGCCCGACGCGGCAGCGTCGCGGTTGGACGCGGGATGGGGCGATGCGAAAAAAACATTCTCCAATCCGGCACGCATTGTATCAATTGTGACGGGGGGAAGGTGCATCGCGCCATGGAAATGTGTTCCGCGGAAAACTCAACGCTGCCGCATTGAGCCAGGGGCCTATTTTGGTTGAACGACAGGCCCCTGCGGGCTGGAAATTTTGCTTTTCGACTCAGCAAGAGTATACGGATTTTCCTCACACGTATACCATGGTGAGCATGACACCAGTCATACACAATTTGCATCTCTTTGCGTCCCACAGTGTTACCAGTGAACCACTGGAGACTGCTGCTTTGCTGGCGGTGTTTGGAATATTAAGTCTTATTGCCGTGCTATCGAGCCGGGCGGCGGATCGGGTGGGGATTCCGGCGGTGCTGTTGCTTTTGGTGCTGGGCATGTTGGCCGGGCCGCAGGGCTTTGCCGGAATTCATTTCCAGAATTTTCATTTTGCGTTTCGTCTGGGCACGGTGGCGCTAATCTTAATTCTGTTTGAAGGCGGTCTAACCACGCCGCCGGCGGCCGTGAGATCTGTGCTCCTTCCGGCATCGCTGCTGGCAACCGTGGGTGTGGCATTGACCGCCGTCATTATTGCGTTAGCCGGGCATACCATGGGTTTGAATTGGCCGGATGCCACGCTCATTGGAGCGGTTGTATCTTCCACGGATGCGGCGGCGGTTTTCTCTGTTTTGCACGCCGGGCGCTTGCGGCTCAAACCAAAGTTATCGCGAACGCTGGAGGTGGAATCCTGTATTAACGATCCCATGGCCGTGATTCTTACCACGATGGTTATTCAAGTGCTTTCACATCAACATCCGGCGATCGGCTGGCTGCTGTTGCAGGTTCCGATCCAATTGATTGTTGGAGGGGCGGTGGGAGCCATGCTCGGACTTTCAGCGAGGTATATTCTTCGCCGCATGCCCCTGCCCAGCGCCGGGTTAATTCCCGCGTTTACTTTGGCCATGGCGATTTTATCGTATGGATCGGCAACCATTTTAGAAGGCAGCGGGTTTCTGGCGGTGTATGCGACCGCATTGTTCATGGATGCCTCGAACCTGCCGTTTCGCAGTGGCCTGCTGCGGGTGCACTCGGCCCTGGCGTGGCTGGGGCAAATCGGAATGTTTTTAATGCTGGGGCTTCTGATTTTGCCGGGTCAGTTGACGCATGTGGCATGGGTGGGTTTGGGCATCGCGTTTGTTTTGGCGCTGGTTGCACGGCCATTGGCGGCGGCGGTGTGCCTGCTTCCCCTGCGTTTTTCCATACCCGAGACCTTGTATATCGGCTGGTGCGGTTTGCGCGGAGCCGTGCCAATTATTCTGGCGACATTTCCCATGATGGCCCACCTGCCCGGCGCGCAGAGGGTCTTTACGATCGTCTTTTTTGTCGTGGTGGTTAACACCTTAATTCCCGGTGCCACCATCCGTTGGGTGACGCGGCTTATGGGCTTTGGACAGCAGGAAAAGCCGGCCCCGGAAGCGGTGTTGGAAATAAATTCCGCGCGGCCACTGGGCGGGCAACTCGGCTCATTTTTCATTGAACCTGCGGCTGCCGTGTGCGGGGCCGCGCTGCGAGAACTGGAATTTCCCACAGGTACCAGTGTCATGTTGATTGTGCGGGACAACCAACTTGTGGCCCCGCGCGGGGACACGGTAATACAAACGGGTGATCATGTCTATATGTTTTTCCAACCCAAAGATAAAGCCCTGATTGATCTACTATTTGGCCGCGCGGAAGACAGCGGCTACGCGTAACGGGCAATGAAATTCACGCCGGCCGGCTAATGTGCAACAGGTGGGCACCATGGCTGGCGACGGGCAATATTATTTTGCCGTTAAATTCGCCCAAAGTACGCTGATTCCAGACATCCCGCACCACCGCACGATCAGGTAATCCCAGGCCGGACCAGTCTGCGGTGACAGGCTGACCATCTTTTTCTCCGCGGTTGAACACGGCCATGGCCAAGTCGCCATTCTGGAGTTTTTTCGCCCATGATTCCAGCACTCCATGCTGGGTAATGCGCATGCCTTGTGCGCCTAAAGTGTCTTGGTTAATGGCCAGCATTTCCGGGTTGGCAATTAATGAAAGCGTCCAGGGATCCATTTGAGTAAGATCCATGCCCAGAATAAGCGGCGACGGTGCGATAGCCCAAAGGGTCATCATGGTGCGCTGTTCATCCATGGTGAAATGCGTCATGCGCAGGCCGCCCACCGCGTCTTTTCCGATATGCCCCAGGCAGATCATATCGCAATCCGGCCAGTGTCCCGGGCCGGCAAATCCTTTCCACGCTGCCACCAGATCAATCATATTATTTAACAGCGGCCAGGAATCCCAGAAATCATCGCGGATACGCCACATGTTGGCGTTGTGCTCAATATCGTTGCCTTCAGAAACCGGTGTGGCACCCGGTGAGGTGCTAAACACAATGCCGGGGCCGAATTTATTTAAGGCCCGGCGAATGGCATGGATTTCATCCTTATGATACGGGCGGGATAAGTCATCGACTTTAATAAACTGCGTGTCCCAGGATTGATACAGTCTGATCAGAGAATCATAATATGCCTGCCCGGCGGGCGTGTTGCCCTTTACGCCATACATATCGTTGTTCCACGTGCATGTGCTGTGAATGTCGGCGGCATCACGGGCGCTATATGTTGAACCTTCAATGGGCGTATTGGCACGGACCGCCTGCCGCGGAATGCCACGCATGATGTGAAAGCCGAATTTTAACCCCATGGCATGGATTTTCTGCGAGATCGGCTTAAAGCCCACGCCGCCCCGGGCGGAAGGAAATTTATTCAACGCCGGCAGCAGCCGCCCGAATTTATCCATGGCCAACTCGCCCCGCTGCCAAACCTTGCCCGTGGACTGCGTGGGGTCAAACCAGAGATAGTCGATCACGGCATAGTGGTAACCGCATTGCAGAAGATGTTTTTGCATATATTGTGCGTTGGCGAGGTATTGTGCCTCTGTGACGGTGCTGCCGTAATAATCATAACTATTCCAGCCCATGGGAGGCGTGGGGGCAAGCTTCCAAAAGGCGGGCTGAGAATTGCTTAAGGAATCCGCGGCCCACAGATGGCCCTGGCGTCCAGAGGCCGCCAAAGCCGCAGCCGCAGTGAGTTGGAGAAAATGTCGACGATTCATAGAAACTCCTTATCGAGAGAATATTTCCCCGGGTAAGGCTGTGGCTGAGAACATATTACATGGGGTGCTGATATCCATCAAACGGATAGTCAAAGTTGAACGGCGGTGGAAAGGGAATCAAGGGTGACAACAGGCGCGAAGTGTTATCGGAAGCTGAGGGGCGCACAAAGTGCGGTTATTGGACTTTGGTTGGGCGATGTGACGTGTGATAACCATAAAAGAGGGTAAAATTGAAGGTTTTTCTTTGACTGCCTGTGATAGATCACTATAGTTAATTCATCAGATGCGTCAGGCATCGGGAGAGAAGAGATTGCTCAATTCCCGTTTGCCCAACTCGTCAAATTATTTTGTATGCGCGGTCGTGCGATAGTTTTCGCGGCGCGCAATTGTTGGCCCTTTGTGGCCGTTAAAGGGGATAGAAAGATGTTGAACAAATGTTTCCTTGCCGTGGCAGCCCTGGCTGCTGGATCAGCAGTGGCCGCTACCGCTCATGCGGACTCGCTGGCGCTAACGGTGGTGGATGTGGGAACGGCGGCTACCGCTGGGTATTCCGGTTCCGCGACGTCAGGATACTCCGTAATAAGCTCCGGCACGCAAACTCTGGGAAATTTTCAATATAATGTCAGTGATGTGGCTACGTTGGGTGAAGCGGCAAATTCGGTTTCCACCGCGGCATTGCGTTACACTGCCTCAACGGTCTCCAATACCGGATCAACCACCGATACGCTGGAATTGATTTTGAGCGCTACCGGCTTCAGCTTGGCGAGTCCTGGGGATTATAACGCAGTTCAATTTAATCACAGCGACGGCGGGACGTTTGAGGGCGGAAGTTTCAGTATGAACCTGCAGACGTTTGCGGACTCTGCGGACACACTTTTCACATCGACGCCGACCGCCAGTTCTACGACCGTTGCCACGACGGTAAGTCGCGGCACCTACAGCAGTAATTCCCCGACATTGCAGGATTATACCTTGTCCACAGCGACCGGCGGTACCTTGCGAGTTTCTGGTTCTCTCTATTCGCTGACATCGGTATTGCAGGTCACACTGGCACCGAATCAGTCCATCAGTTTGACCAATAACGGGCAAAGCGTTATTTCGGCGGCCAACGTTTCCATCGGTAGCACGCCTGAACCGGCAGTGCTGCCAATTTTTGCCGCAGGACTGATGGCATTAGGACTTATACGCCGCAAAAGGTTCCGTTTGGGGTGTAATCGACAAAATTAATATTTCAGGTTGTTGACTTTATGAATATACTATATAATCACAGTTGCATTAATTGGCCTTGGAGCAGAAGGTCAGTTGTTGAGTGTATCACTAATGCTATGTATTAACAGGAGAGATGTAAGATGAAGACTCGTTTAATTTACGCTGGAGTATGCGGACTTTTGCTTTCCGGCTTTGCGGCCTCAGCGGCTGATGCGGCTCTTGTGGCCACGTTCACTTCCGGCGCGCAGACGGTGAGTCTGAACGGCACCTTGGACGCCACCGGGCAGAATTATCAGATTAATGCTAAC
>DAHXLH010000235.1:0-10739 GCA_027366115.1 Phycisphaerales bacterium | reverse complement strand
TTGACGGTATTTCTCTGGGAAGATGCGGTGGACGGGAGCAACAACGCGGCGGAACGGGCGTTACGGCCGGCGGTGGTGATGCGAAAGATCACCGGCGGAAGCCGCAGCGAACGGGGAGCCAGGGCTACGGCTGTGCTGATGTCGGTGCTACGCACGGCCCGTCAGCAGAACAGGCCACTGTTTGAAACGATCAAGACACTGCTCATGAATGCCTGGGCCGGAAAGAATCCCGGCCTGCTGGCCGATGCTCTGGTCGATTCGTCCTGAGCTCGCCCGCCGGAGCCGCGCAGCGGTAAACAGTTACCGAGGAGCTTGGTAAAGCGGCGTTCGAGACTCCGCCGTGTCGTTGGAATGTTCGCAAGTACCTGCTGCACGTTGCATGGGTCGCAGGCATGTTCCCGAATGTAGGTCAGTGCGCGTACGACATCCGGATCATGCACCGCAAACGCCATTGTGCTGAGCCGTTCGGTAATGCCGGATGGTTCAATCTCAAGGTGTCGCTCCGAGGCTGCGAGAGTCTCGCCTGACAGCAGCCGGTCGAGCTGTCGTGCCGCGAGCCGCCCGACCTGTGTAAAGTCAATACGCACGCTGGTAAGCGGCGGCCAAACGCCCTCGCACAGCAGATCGTCGTCGTTGACCCCGATAATGGCGACCTGTTCGGGTACGACGATTTCGTACTGCAGACACAACGCGGCAAGGTCATGCGCAGCCAGGTCATCAAAGGCCAGAATCCCCACCGGTTTGGGCAGATTCCGCACCCATCGGGCTACGGCGGGCCAATGCGACCGCAGCGCCCACTGGTGCTGCGTAGGCACCTTTATCGGGGAAATCTGCACGGTAAATCCAGCCGCTTTAAGCGCATGGACAAAACTTTCAGCGCGCGTCAGGGACACCGAATTTTCGCAGCCATAATAACCAAAATGTTTGAGTCCTCGCTTGAACAGATGCTGTGCGGCCAATTGCCCCACCGCCTTGCTGTTGCTGCATACCACGAGTTGCCGGTCTGAATCGTAGGCACCGCTGCAAACCACCAGATGCCTGGTTTTTTTGCGCAGTAAATCCGCCACATTCGAGTCGTGCCCCGCCAGGATTATGCCGGCGCAATGGGGCCATTGCTCCAGGATGGCCGCGTCGGTTCGCCAATGCTCGTGCAGCCACCATTCGCGCCGCGCATTGACATATTCAAGCACGCCGCGCAATACCGCGCGGCCATAGGACATGGTCGTGTCAATCGCCAGCCCGATTAATGGACGTTGCTTAATCAATCGGGTCTCCTTTTAAGCCGGTCTGCGGGGAAGTTTTCATCCCAATGGCATTACAGGGCGTCCACAGCCTCAGTATACCATGTTACTATCGGTCATCACCGCTTTTGGCTTGGGTCTGCACAAATTATCGGACGCCTATTAACGGCATGCGGCCTATGCCCCAAACGCCTGCTGGCTGGTAAACAATGGTCTTTATTTTGTCGCAAGTTGGTCTTACATATCCGTAAAATCTGAACATAATTTACCGTTGTTGTGACGAGCAGAGATTCTTGTCAATTGCCATTGCGGTATGTTACCTCGATGGCACATGTATTATGGCTAAGCCTCGCATAATTCCCGGTGCAGGGCAATAAGGCGCGGCCGTTAAGGAGGAATGATAATGCACAAATCCGCTACAATCACGTTCGCAACCGCCACGGCGATCGCTCTGACTGTGTGCCTGGCCGGTATTAACAGCGCCCGGGCCGATCTGGTCGTCAATGGTAATCAAAATGGTACATGGGCCAATAATGCCACCATGACGTATACCAACGCCGCAACTGATCCAACCAGTGTCAGTACCGCGCAGACCGAACTCACGGGGGGAGGCTCGCTGACTGTTTCCAGTGGCACGCTTAATATCAGTTCGACCAAATGGGGATCTTACAACGGGCAGAATACCAACGGTGGCACAAACAATTATTACACACAATCCGGCGGTACGGTAAACTGGACTGCGAAAGGCAGCAGCGAGCAGATATTTGCCATTGCCAATCACGGTGGCAATGGTGATTTCAGCATCAGCGGCGGCTCGCTGAATGTCAATGCCAACCAGGTTATCATCGCTCGCGACAGCACTGGCGGTGCCGTGTCGGGCGAGTTGAATTTGACCGGCGGCGCGGTTACGCTCACCACCGCCCAGTTCGGAATGGGCGGTAGTTTCAGCAGCACCTCCGGAACAAACAACACGTGGACCAACGGAAGCGGCCTAACCGGTACCATCACCTTTGGCTCGGGCAACGGGGTACTGCTGATCACGGGACTCAACAGCACCAGCGCACCAGATTTTAACATCAACACTTCCGATTCGCATATAAACTTCCTTACCGGGAGCGGCGGCAAGTTCGAGGTATCTGCGGCGGGCACCGCGGCCTCGCAGGCGTTCTTCGACGAGCTGGTGACCTCCGGTGCCATTGAGCAGAATGGCGCTTTGGCCGCAACCAGTGACTTTTCATACAGCACTTCGGGCAACAACGGCGTTTTCCAGCTTGCGGCACCTGTCCCCGAACCGGCGTCTCTGGGCCTCGTTGCGGCAGGTGGATTGGGATTGCTGGCCTGCGGATTTCGACGCCGCAAGATTTGCTGATATGCTTAACCGGCTTCGGTCCATTTATAAGCCTACTGTGCGCAGCCGTTCATCCGTCATGTGGTGATCGGCTGTTTTCTTTAAATGAATCATCCGCGGCCCGGAATCTGTTAACGACCACGCCACATGGTCGGTAAACAATGGTCTTTATTTTGTCGCAAGTTGGTCTTTCATTTACTCCATGCGTAAACTAAGTTACCTTCCATCGCAACAAGCGAGCATCGCTTGAACGCAACCGGCAGCAATGCGTAGCTGCAGCAGATGAAGGATTTATGGGTACGGGTTATATTTGTCGCGGCGCATGCTGAAACGAGTGTGCAGGTGGTGGTTAACCGCAGCCGCACCCGCGATACATTTTCGATTGCCATCTGACATGGATTAGAAAGTCCTTTACATGAAAACCAAAAGCCCAGTCCTTGTGAATCGTAAAGAGTTTTTGATGACTGCCGCAGGCGCAGCTGCGGCGATTGCCTTCGGCCCCGCGGTTCCAGCCGCTGATCGCACAGGCCTCGCGCCGCGTTGGGGCAAGCGGGGTAACAGAACATATGGCAACGCAATGCCGGCGCAGAACGCCAATGGAGGCGACCACCCCATCGTGCAGACGAAGTTCACTGCCGATCCGGCTCCGCTGGTGCATGACGGCATCGTCTATCTCTACACCGGCCACGATGAGGACAACGCGTACGGCTTTCTGATGCGTAACTGGCTGTGTTACTCATCGACTGACATGGTGAACTGGACGGATCACGGAGCTTTCGCTTCCCTGAAGACCTTTTCCTGGGCGGAGCAGAACAATGGTGCCTGGGCATCGCAGGTCATCGCGCGCAACGGCAAATTTTATTTTTATGCCGCAGTATTCATGAAAGAACGCCCCCACAATGCCATCGCGGTTGCCGTGGCTGACAAGCCAACCGGACCGTTCACCGACGCGCTTGGACATCCGCTTGTCAGGGGCGACGGATTTATTGACCCGACAGTGTTTATTTATAATGATGGCCAAGCTTATCTGTATTGGGGTAATCCGAACCTCTGGTACGCTAAACTCAATAATGACATGATCTCTCTGTCTGGGAAGATCGTGAAAGACGCCTCCTTTGCCAAGAAGCCGGGAAAGCCGGATGCCTTTCATTATCAGGAAGGACCATGGGCCTACGAACGCAATGGCCATTATTACATGGTCTATGCTTCCACCTGTTGTCCCGAAGGAATCGCCTATGCCATGGGTCACACTCCCACCGGTCCGTGGAAATTCAAGGGATACATCATGAAGCCTGATCGGCGCTCCAGCGGGAATCACCCCGGCATCATTGACTATAAAGGAAGGTCTTATGTGTTCGGCTTTGATTATGAGCTGAACTTCGCCCGGACCGACAAACACCGCGAGCGACGCTCGGTTTGTGTGGCGGAGATCCATTATAACCCTGACGGAACGATTCGCGAGATTCCCTGGTGGAATAACGCCAAAGCCGTGGAACAAATCGGCACGCTGAACCCTTACGTCCGCACCGACGCTGCGACGATCTGCTGGAGCGAGGGAATAAAGTCCGAATCCGGCAGTCAAGGGGAAATGTGTGTTTATCCGACACGTGCCAATGCGTTCATCAAGGTGAAGGGCGTCGATTTCGGCAACGGCGCCAGGTCCTTTACAGCCTCGGTTGCGGCAGCGGCCAAGGGTGGAAAAATTGAGCTTCGCCTCGACAGCCCCACCGGTGCGCGAATTGGAGTCTGCATGGTCCCGAATACCGGAGGTGCAACACAATGGACAACCGCATCCTGCCGGGTCGAACACGCAACCGGCGTGCATGACCTTTATTTCATCTTTACCGGCGAAGAAGCCTTAAGATTTGACTGGTGGATTTTCAAATGAGCGTTATGAAATGGTCGGGGATGACGTCCAGGTTGATCGCGGCGGCCGCCGTTGCCTCCAGCGCAATGCTTTCGGCTCAAATAGCATTGCCGAAAGCCGTGCAAGAGGCCGGCGTTGACCGGACCGGCGTCCCTGCCGTGAAACTGCCGGGCAACAATGACAAGCCCGCCTTTGGCGACGCGTTAATTCCCGATATGGTGGCTGATCCGAGCATCTCGGAAATCAACGGCACATTTTATTGCTATGCGACCACGGACGGTTGGGGACGGGGGTTGGCCACGTCGGGACCGCCGGTCGTGTGGACATCGAAGGATTTTCTCAACTGGAGCTTTAAAGGATGGAGTTTTCCTTCCGACTTTGATTTGAAGTATTGGGCACCCAGCAGCATTGTGTACCGGAACGGGCGCTATTATTCGTTCCCCACGCTGGATGGCAAAATCACCGCCGTGGTGGCGGATTCACCGCTGGGACCATTTCTGGCACCCAATGGTCAACACGTTACCAAAGCCACTGTCCATCCGTTTCCCATCCAACAGAATAGCTCCATTGACGCGGAAGTGTTCATTGATAATGACGGGCAGGCTTACATGGTCTGGTCGCGTCGGCGAGAAGCAAAGCTCAAGCCCGATCTGCTTTCGCTTGCCGGTCCCACCGTCACCATTCCCACCAAGCGTCAAGGGTATTCCGAAGGACCGTATCTCACGAAGCGCGATGGCATTTATTACTATTTTTACACACTTGGCGGCGGCGAAACGTATAAATATGCCTATATGATGAGCCACACCTCTCCAATGGGGCCATGGCAGGCGCCAAAGCATGACATCATCGCCCGAAGCAATCCGGCAGCGAACATCTTAGGTCCGGGACATGGTTGCTTCTTCCATCCACAAGGCAGCAAGCAATGGTATTTTGTCTACCTTGAATTCGGGCGCGGAGGCACGACGCGCCAAATTTATGCCGACAAAATGAATTTTAACGCCGATGGTTCGATTCAGCCCATCAAGCTGACCAAAACCGGCGTGGGTGCCTTGGGTGCAAATACTGAAAACGCTCCGAATCTGGCGTTGGGTTGCAGGGCCACGGCATCGTCCACGCGCCCGAGCTATCGTGTGCGCCTTGAAACGTATCGGAAACTCAAACGTGTGGAAACGTACTCGCCGGCCAACGCGGTGGACGGAGCCAATGGCACGCGTTGGATGGCTGCCGCCGGCGACAGGCACCCGTGGTTTGAGGTGGACCTCGGTGAACCTCACCACATCCGCCGCACCGAGGCATATTTTGTCAAACCCACCGCCGGCCAGGCGTATCGTATCGATTGGTCGCTTGACGGCAAACATTGGCATATTTACGGCGAACATGACACGGTTGTTATCTGTTCGCCGCATCGCGATGAAAAGTCGGTTCGCGCCCGGTATCTGAAACTGAGCATTTTGAAGGGGCATCCCGGGCTTTGGGAATTCCGCGTTTATGGCGATCCGGCCCGGACGCATGGATTAACAGGAGTTTCAAATGAACAACGATGACAAGGTACTTCTGACCCGCAGGGAGTTTGCCCTTGCTGCCGGCGCAGCTGCAGCGATGACCTTGGGTCCCGGTGTCCAGGCATCTCATCGCACCATTCCAGCGCCGCGTTGGGGCAACTGGGTTCATTGGGGAGATCAAGGAAATGGAACCTATTGCAATCCTGTTCTTCCCTCCGATTACAGTGATTTGGACTGCATTCGCGTGGGGTCGGATTTTTACGCCATTTCATCAACTTTTCAATATTCGCCCGGCGTGATAATCCTTCATTCCAGGGATCTGGTAAATTGGCGCATACTGAGCCATGCGGTCAGCGATCTGACGCAAATCACGCCCGAATTGAACTGGGACCGGATGAATCGATACGGCACGGGTATTTGGGCGGGGGCGATTCGGTATTATAAAGGAAAATTCCGGGTCTATTTCAGCGCCCCGCACGAGGGATATTTTATGACCACGGCAACCGATCCCGCCGGTCCATGGGAACCGCTGCATTGCGTGATGCGAGGGGCCGGCTGGGATGACTGCTGCCCGTTCTGGGATGACAACGGCCAGGGATATCTGGTCGGGACCTGCTTTGCAACGGGCTACAAGACATGGCTGTTTAAACTCACGCCCGACGGCCGGGGGTTAATCAAGGGATGGCAAAAATTGTTGGACGAGGGTGAAGGCCGGGAAGCAAACAAATTGTACAAGATCAACGGTTGGTATTATCACCTGTTCAGCCAGTACAATCCGCATGTGGGCCGCTATCTGATGATGCAGCGTTCGAGACACATTACCGGCCCGTACGAGAAGCGGCAGATCAGTTATGCTCAACGACGGGCGCATGAACCAAATCAGGGAGGCCTTGTGCAGCTGCCAGATGGGGCATGGTATTTCTTCACGCACCATGGCGATGGCGACTGGGAAGGCCGCTGTGCAAGCCTGCTGCCGGTAACCTGGGTGCAAGGCTGGCCGATCGTTGGTAAAGTGGGACGCAATAACATTGGCGAAATGGTCTGGAGCGGGCGCATGCCGGTGGCTGGCACACCCATTGTCACGCCCCAGACCGATGACCATTTCGACGAATCAAAGCTCAAAGTCCAATGGGAATGGAATTATCAGCCGCGCGCAGATAAATGGTCGCTCACGCAGCGTCCAGGATTCCTGCGACTGCATGCCTTCAAACCATTGCAGCGCAATAACCTGAAAAAGGCCGGAAACACACTGACTCAGCGCGTGCTTCGTACCAGCTCCAATATTGTTACGATTGCTTTGGATCTGGACGGCATGGCCAATGGTCAACTCGCGGGCTTATGCCATTACTCTTCTGACTGGTGCACAATCGGAGTTCGGCGTGAACACGGGCTGATCCATCTGGAATGGGCACACAATTATACGATCATGCGTGGACCGGAACTCCGATCCCGGAAACTCTGGTTGCGATCCATTTGGGGGCTCGACGGCAAAAGCCGATTTTCCTACAGTCTCGACGGACAATTGTTCAGACCATTTGGGAATCCGTATCAGCTTGGCTGGGGTGATTATCGTGGCGATCGAATCGGCATATTTACATACAACAATGAATCAGAGGCCGGATATGTGGATTGTGATTTCTTCACCTACCACTATGCTCACGCAACTTCGATCACTTGAGTGATCGGTATTAATCTTTGGAGAGGCCATGCTCAAAACCAAACGATCCCGTACGATTGCGATGCTCCACCCGAAGCTTCCGGCGCTATGGCAAGCCGTACTGGTGGTCATCGTACTGGCAATGATTTATGCGGTAACGCCGGCGACAATAGCGACCGCCTCCAGTGCGACACCGAAAGGCAAATTGGCGGCCAAGCCGCTGTATCGCGATCCGGTGATGGACGGAGCTGCGGACCCGACCGTGATATGGAGTTCGACCTACAAAAAATGGTTCATGTTCTATACAAGCCGGCGCGCCAACGTGCCGGGGCTTGGTCGCGGCGTGGCCTGGGTCTACGGCACGCCGATTGGCATCGCAACGTCCGACAACGGCGGTGCGACATGGAAGTATCTGCGCAATGCCGACATTATTTATAAAGCGGCGGTATCTCACCCGACCTACTGGGCACCGGCGGTAGTGGAACATAACGGGTTATATCACATGTTTGTGACATACGTGCCCGGCATATTCAACAACTGGTCCGGACCGCGCTACATCATCCACCTGACCAGCACGGATCTGATTCATTGGCATTATGTCTCCACGCTGCCGCTGGCGAATCCAAAAGTTATTGATCCGGGTTTGTTGCACCTCCCGAACGGGTCGTGGCGATTGTGGTATAAGGACGAAGCAACCGGTTCTTCGTGCGACTATGCCGACAGCCCGGACCTTTACCATTGGAAGAATCACGGGCGGGTGCCGGGACTTTCCGATGTGCCCGGCGAGGCACCTCTGGCGTTTCACTGGAAGGGTCGGTACTGGCTTTTCCGCGATATTGGCAATGCCCTAGCTCTGTATCGCTCCGCCGACGCACTGCATTGGAAACGTGTGGGCACTATGCTGCGGCATGCGGGAACTGGCGCGGGAGACAAGGGTGTCGGTCATCACCCCGATGTGATTTTATCACGTGGCCGGGCGTACCTGTTTTATTTTGTGCAGCATAATCGTCGCAGTTGCATTCAGGTTACCGAGCTCAAATACCATGCCGGTAAAGACGTGCTGACAGTGAATCGCAATGCTCCGACGTATATCGACCTGCTGCCGCCGCGGAATCCGGAAACGGAATCAAAATTTGAACCACCCGGAATGATTCCATCGCCCCCACGAAACGGCCGGTGAGAACCTAATGTCTTTTTTGCCACACAGATCTTGATACCCACAGGAGATTATGACGCATGAGAAATCCAATGCGAATATTGACACGCTATTCAATGTGCCTCCCGATGCTGATTGCCTTGATACTCCCGGCGCACTGGGTAACGGCCGCAGCCGGGCCGGCGTTCTGGAAATGGGCACCCACGCCACCGATGGGATGGAACAGCTACGATGCCTGGGGAACCAGCGTGAATCAGCAGGAGGTGCTGGCGAATGCCCGGTACATGGCGAAATATCTTCGGGTTCACGGTTGGAAATATGTGATTATTGACGCGCGGTGGTATGACCGGACCTCATCCTTGAATGATCGGGAACTCAACCGCCAGCGAGCCGGTGCCAAACTATATGCCGATGCGTTTGGCCGCCTGTTACCGGCGCCGAACCGTTTCCCTTCCGCCTCCGGCGGCCGCGGGTTTAAAGCACTTGCCGCACAGGTGCATGCCATGGGTCTCAAGTTTGGCTTTCACATGATGCGCGGCATTCCGCGGCAGGATTATAAATCCAATACGCCAATTGCCGGCAGCCATTACACCGCACGGCAGGCCGCCGACACGAAAAGTGTATGTGGGTGGTGCCCTGACATGTACGGCGTTCGGAACAATGCGGCGGGACAGGCCTGGTACAATTCATGCGCCAGACTTTGGGCATCATGGGGGGTCGATTTTGTGAAAGTGGACGATCTGTCGAGTCCTTATCACAAAGATGAAATAACAATGATCCGTAAGGCGATCTATGCCTGCGGGCATCCGATCGTGTTAAGCACATCCGCCGGCCCCACACCGATGTGGGCTGCGCAGCATGTTTCGACCCATGCAAATATGTGGCGCATCTCGGGAGATTTCTGGGATCGCTGGAATGATCTGAACCGCCAATTTGATTTGCTGGCCCGCTGGCAGAAATATATTGGCCCCGGCCATTGGGCGGATGCGGATATGATTCCATTTGGCCATATCGGCATTAAAAACACCATCGCCGGCGGAAACAGGGAAACGCGCTTTACCGAAAATGAGCAACATACGTTGTTCTCATTATGGTCGCTGGGGTCCTCGCCTCTCATGCTCGGTGACAACCTGCCGGATACCGATGCGCGGACACTATCGATATTGACCAATGACGAAGTTATTGCCGTGGACCAGGACCCATTGGGACGCCCGGCGCGAAGAATCAAGGAAGGTGGAGGGAAAGAAGTTTGGGTAAAAGCGGTTGAGAATGGCACGGCGGTCGGGTTGTTTAATCGTGGTTCAAAAACTGCGAAGGTTACGCTGTACTGGCGCGATGCCGGATTAGCCGGCAAGGAAACCCTTCGTAATCTGTGGACACACAAAAACATCGGCACATTTGAACAAAGATATTCCACCATGGTTCCCGCACATGGAGTGGTTCTGCTGCTGGCCAAGCGACCGTAAGGCCGCCGGGACTCCGCAAGCAGCGGATGATGCAGCCGACAACCTGCCGGAAGGCAATCGCGAATGCGATATGCCCCGCCTACATCGACGCGGCCGGATCGCCATGCTACGCGCTTCGTGTTCTCCGCAGGAGAACTGTCAACCGCAATGGATGGAAATAATGCGGCGATGTGTGTTCAACGCTGCGCCCCGCCCCCGCTGCACCAAGGCCCCGATCCAACTCGCCCTACCAGATATCCGCCGCGCCCAAGAGGTACTATTAAAAGTTGTGGACGGCGTAAAGGAGGCGGCGTAACCTAAAGGGTGTCTTTTATCTTTTTTTAGGAGTACGCCACCATGGGTAACAGTATGACAGAAACGATGAAATTTCCAAGTGGGGTTTGCGGCGACGCGCTGACCGAGGTGCTGCGGGCCGGAGCACAGCGCCTGCTGGCCGAGGCGGTGCGAATCGAAGCGGAAGCGTGGGTCGCAGCGCGTGCTGATCAGGTGGATGCCCAGGGCC
>DAHXLH010000231.1:0-6130 GCA_027366115.1 Phycisphaerales bacterium | reverse complement strand
TTCATCATCCAAGCCCACCTTGGCTGTGAAATTAGCCGCCGCTTTTTTCAAGTTGATACGAAAAACGCTTTCGGCATGAGTCCCGATGCCGTGGCGGTAGGTTTTACCGCCGACACGCAAGGTTTTGCCGCCGACGCTTTTATTTTTGGTGGGATTTCCCCAGCCCTGCTGCATCAGGCTGATATTCAAATCTTCAACGCGGATAAGTTTCCCGGCTTTTGCGGCCCGGACATTTGAAGTGGTTAATACCGTACCGGCCGCCAGCACTGCGGTGGAGGCTGCTAATTTTACGACATCGCGCCGTTGGAATCGCAGGATGGAATTTTGGCCCATTTTTGTTTCTCCGCTATGCAATTGCCTGAAAAAAATCAGCAGGGCTTACAAAGTGAAGTCTGCCACGCAGATTATACTTTAAGGCCTTTCTTGCCGGTTGAAAAGCAATTCAAAAGTCAATCTTCCTGTTTCATGGCCGGCGCAAAAGGCTTTGCATGGAAAGGTGGCATTGATTGTCAGGGCAATGAAACTTGGGAATCAGATGCTGTGGGCTTAATTTCCGATCCGTATGGATGATTGGTTTGCGAGTTTTTAGTGAAGATTGTTTCAAAGCGGCTGTTGCGACTAAAATCCGCCTTATGCAGAGCAATGACACGATCGTGGCAATCAGTTCACCGGCGGGAGCGGCTCTGCGCGGCATTATCCGACTTTCCGGACCGCGGAGTTGGGCGATTGCCCAAAGCGTGTTGCGGCCTTTGTCGGCCATACGACCATACTGCTGGATAGATGCGTGGCTTGGTGATATCGCTTTGCCGGTTGGACTTATGCTTGTCCAGGCACCACGCAGTTTTACCGGGCAGGATATTGCGGAGTTGCATATTCCGGGCTCACCGGCACTGCTGGCCATGACCATGGATAGACTTCTGGCGAGTGGGACGCGGCAGGCGGAGGGGGGCGAATTTTCGGCCAGGGCATTTCTCAATGGGAAATTAGACCTTACCGAAGCGGAGGGAATTGCGGCGACAATCTCGGCGCGTAGCGATCATCAGTTGCGTGCGGCAGCGAGTTTGCGTCATGGTAGCCTGCACCGCTGGGTGCGGCGGCAGGCTGATAATTTAGCAGACATTCTGGCGTTGGTGGAGGCGGGCATCGATTTCAGTGATGAACCGGGCGTGAGCTTCATCGGGTTGGATCAATTACAGCAGCGCCTGGAGGACGTAAGCCGCGCGATGCAGGGGCTGGAAGAGCGAGCGGTAAGTTGGGAAGCTCTGGCTGCGATGCCGACGGTTGTTCTGCTTGGACGACCCAATGTGGGAAAAAGTTCCTTGCTTAATGCGCTGTCCGGGCAACAGCGGGCCATTGTTTCACCGGTCTCGGGCACCACCCGTGATGCGCTGTCTGTGGAGTTATCTGAGGCGTCCCGATCCGTAAGATTAGTTGATGCCGCCGGTGTAGAAACGGACCTTACGCCAATGGCCGACCTGATGAACGATGCTCGGCGGCAAACGCTGTTGCGGGCGGATGTTATTCTTCTGGTCATTGATCATACGGATACGGAGAGTACGTTACAGGCGCTGCCGGTCGAGGTTCAAGATATCCATGTATGGAAAATTATCGTACGCAACAAATCGGATTTATCCGGCGGCCTGCGTTGCGCACCACCGACAATAGCGTTGCCGTGGATAAATGTTGCCGCTAAAACCGGTGACAGCTTGCCGGCCCTTCGCGCGATGCTCTTTGAGTACGCTCATCGACAGGCTCCGGTGGCGGAAGATTGCCTGACGTTGAATGGCAGGCATCAGTTGCTGCTGCGGCAGGCCCGGTCCGCGTTGGAGCGAGCGGAAAAAATTCTGGCTTCTTCCCGGCAATTTCCGGAATTGCTGGCCGCGGATTTGCGGGCGGCGTTGGATGATCTGGGTGCCATTTCCGGCACGATCAGCAGTGATGATGTGTTAGGCCGCATTTTCAGCAGCTTCTGCATCGGAAAATAACGGCCAGTCGCGGCTTTCCGCTTTTAAGGCGGAGCATTTAGGTTTCCAACGCCAATCTTTCAGAGGCCAATGAGATCGGTTCAAGGCGCATGGGCTTACGGGCTTCCGACATAATTGTTTCACGCACCATCGGGGAAAGCGTATGGAGATCCCCGCCGTCGAAGCAGGTTAAGGCCTTGAGACTTTCCATGGGCTGGAACGCCGCACCGAATAATGTTCGCGCCGCAGACAGTGCATGTGCCAGACTTCCACCGGCTGCCAACATCACCGCGATATCCTGATAATCTTTCGCCTCCACGCGTTGGAGAATCACTTTTACCTTGAAAGCCAGCAGATCGGTCAGCGACGCGACTAACATGCTTCCATCATCCGTAAATTCCGGCACACCAACCCGACCATTGGTTATCGTGCCGAAAAAAGAAATCTGCACGGCCCTCTCGCTGGGTTTATGGTCTGCTGCCAGCATGGTCCAGCTTTGAGCTGTCTCCTGAAGTACTTGGGCGGTGGCTAAAAAGGGAAATGCTTTGCCTATCGCCAATTTATCCAGCGAACGATCGGTGAAAAAGTCGAAGTCGATGGATTGGCGATGCCCAAGGCGCAATGCCACGGCAGTGCCGCCATAGAGGACGAACCCCATTTTGGCGGCGGCATGTAATTGGGGCCAGATGCGTTTCTGCGCGGGTGGCAAGATGTCCCAGTGCGTTTCAAAATTCATTGTTGCAATCTCCGTTGCGGAAGGGGGGGGATTTTGTCGTCATCAGAAAGTCCCAGCCGACAGTGCCAGTAGCACCAAGATCGCCAGTTGAATTCGCCTGCTTCTGCCGAACGCACGACTTCACGTAACACATCATCGCCCAATGCATCAGTCAATTCGCAGACATCATCAAAATCTCCCATGTTCATAACCTGCGCCATGATGCGATGCGGGTACGCCACGGCATCTTCCGGCGTTTTCCACCAGATATACTTTGCGGCCAAACGTTTGAGCAGTTCCTGATCCATAACAGCACAGATAGAGCATACCCAAAGTTGACAATCCGGTCATCCTGTGTGATTGTACATGGGAAAGGCTTCCGGCAATTTAAGTTTTTTTCAGGGCGGTGGAAGATGGCACAGCTTGGCAACAGGTTTCGTCCCTTTCGGCGGTTCTTCTTCTTTTCGGCGTTGCTTGTGGGCTTGTGGATTGTCGCCAGTGTTTCAAACGGGCAGGCCGGCAACCCGCACCGCGTTTTGCCGCCCTCCGCGACGGCTGTCCCTCAATTTACTCCGTTCGGATTTTTATGGTCGCCCCATTTTTCCGTCTATGAAAGAACCGCACTGTTTGCTGTTGCAGGCATAGCACTTCTTGCGCTGCTTTATGCCGCGTATTTGATGGGTTTTGTCAGCCGGGCTGATAAGGGCACGGTGCGCATGCAGGACATCGCCCAGGCGATTCGCGAAGGTTCCAAAGCCTACTTAACCCGCCAGCGCAACACGCTTTTACCGATTATCGCCGTTATCGCCCTGTTGCTGCTACTGACCGCCAATTGGCATTCGCAACTTGGAGCGAGTCTGCCGATTGGCCGGGCGCTGGCCTTTGTGTGCGGGGCTTTATTTTCGTTGACCGTGGGCACCGTGGGCATGTTTTTGGCCACGCGTGGAAATTTGAGTGTAGCGGCGGCGGCGGCTGATGAAGGCTTTGGAAAGGCTTTGCTATTGGGCTATCGCACCGGGACGGTAACGGGCATTTTAATTGACGGTCTGGGGCTGTTGGGGGCCACGTTTATATTTATGTATTACGGGGATCGGGCACCCGATGTATTGCTGGGCTTCGCCTTTGGAGGCACACTTATTGCGCTATTTATGCGTGTAGGCGGCGGTATTTATACCAAAGCCGCGGATGTGGGCGCCGATCTGGTGGGGAAAATTGAAAAAGACATTCCCGAAGACGATCCACGTAATGCCGCCACCATCGCGGACAATGTGGGAGATAACGTCGGCGATTGCGCCGGAATGGCCGCGGATATATTTGAAAGCTATGAAGTGACGCTGGTTGCGGCAATGATTCTGGGCTGGGCGAGCTTTGGCCACAAGGGCGTATTATTCCCGCTTTTGGCGCAGGCCATTGGGGTGATATCCGATATCATTTCCACGTCCAGCGTCCGCGCACCGGCAGAAGGTGGTGTAAAGGAAGCGATGCAATCGTTGAATTCCGGTTTCCGTCTGGGTGCCATTTTATGCACCATCGGATTTTGCCTGCTGGGTTTCTTTTATCTGCGATTCAATGATGCGGCATTGCTTGCGAACCATTCTCTGGCCGCCATTGAAGGCCATACGCCGAGCTGGGCGTCGATGGGAGCGGTGGGGCTGGATATGCGCCCGGCGGTGGCGGCGATTGTCGGCTTGATTCTGGCGGTCTTGTTAAACGTAAGCACGGAATACTTTACGGGCACAGAGCATGGACCCGTGCGCGGTCTGGTACGGGCGTGCTCCACCGGTCATGCCACCAATATTATCCAGGGATTGGCGACCGGACTGGAAAGCAGCGTCATGGCGATTCTCATTATTGCCGGGAGCATTCTGACCAGTGTTCTGATATTTTCCCAAACGAACCCGATTTTTGTCGCCTACGGCGTGGCCATGTGCGGCATTGGCATGTTAAGCCTCACGGGTAATACCATCAGTATGGATGTGTTCGGCCCGGTGGCCGACAACGCCAATGGCATCGGTGAAATGGGGTACGATCGGCAGCAGATGGGTGAAGCAAAATATTTGGCGGCGCGGGAAGTTCTTTCCGATCTGGATTCCACCGGTAACACCACCAAGGCGATCACAAAAGGGATCGCGATTGGCAGTGCGGTGATAGCGTCGGTAAGTTTATTTGCATCGTTTATTACGATCATTGGTTCCGGAGGGCGTTCGGATCATGCGCATTTAAGCGCGGCGGTTTATCGCGGCGTATCGGGAGTGTTAAATCTTTCTGATCCACTTTTATTTATTGGGCTGCTGATCGGTGGAGCGGTTCCCTTTTTATTCAGTGCCATGACCATTCGGGCGGTGGGTCGGGCGGCATTTTTAATTGTGCAGACCTGCCGGGAGCAATTCCGCGACCGGGAAATCTGGGCGGGCACAAAAAAACCGGATTACGGCAAGGTGGTTAATATCTGCACGCTTGAGGCACAAAGAGAATTGATTGGGCCGGGTATTCTGGCAGTATTAACGCCGGTGCTGGTGGGCTTTTCCCTGGGAGCCATGGCGCTGGCCGGCTTTCTGGCCGGTGCGATTCTGTCGGGCCAACTTCTGGCGGTATTTATGGCCAATGCGGGCGGGGCGTGGGACAACGCCAAAAAAGTGGTGGAGTGTGAACCCCGTGACGAGGCAAAACAGACCGGCAAAGGGTCCGAGCGGCACAAGGCCAGCGTCACCGGAGATACCGTCGGCGACCCGCTGAAGGATACCGCCGGCCCGGCGATCAACCCGTTGATCAAAGTGATGAATATGGTATCGCTTTTAATTATTCCTCTGGTGCTGCCCTTTGATCGGGGGCTGGTACAGCAGATCACCGCCACGGTTCCGGGTTTCACGGGTGTACAAATGTCATATCAAAGATGGATTCCCTGGATGGTCAGCGCCGTATGCGTGCTGGCGCTGGGGTGGGCGGTTTACCGATCCCGCCATGAATCGCCCGATGACGGCAATGGGGAAATCTAGCCTCTTGGCCGGGGCGACATGCGTTCCCCGCAGGACCAACCGGAAAAGGAAAATAATTCAAACGGAACTTCGCCAGGGGCTGTGAAAACCATGGGATCGCGTTAGCGCGGCTTCGGGTTTGGCCGACTTTGCTATTAATCTGTTGACCAACTTTCAACAAAACGTTAATATCCGGTTTAAGCGGAGAAATGCCGTCAACTTCTCGCCGAAGTTGGTGGAAATCCCGTAAAAAGACAGCGCAACTCGTTGGGTTGACACGGCTTGCAAGGTTTCGTAGAAACCTTCCTTTTGAGGAAATAAAACAGTCCTCAGGTTGGATATGCAGGCTGGTTTTATGCCGATCCGGGATTCCAATTCCGGTATCAGCACGATTCGGAATGCCGGGTCGATATAGATTGATGAATGGTGAACCAAGTGTTTTGTTCAGGACGTAATTTTCACTCTCGCGGGCTAAC
>DAHXLH010000172.1:0-7530 GCA_027366115.1 Phycisphaerales bacterium | reverse complement strand
ACAATCGTGGCGAGAAAAGAAAGACTCGAGCCGACAGCCACGGGCTTCCAGTAATTGCGATCGGTGCGGGCTAAACTTGAGGTAAGCGCCGCCAGCACAAGGATTGCTTCAAGCCCTTCGCGAAATACCAGAATACCGGCGTTGACCATGATGGAGACGTGGCTGATATTTTTAGACGTCGTATCATTAGGGGCCGGCGGATTTCCGCTGGCGGTGATTCCCTGCCAGACCAGCACGCCCAAAAGAATCAACAAAATGGAGATAAGCGCGGATCGCCAAACCACGCGAAAGCCTGAGGTTCGCGGCAGCTTCAGCCCCGCGACCAAATTCTTGTCGATTTCCGAACCTTCAGACTGACTCATCACTAACACCATTTATCTATTGAGATTGTGTCTCAACCATTTAGTTGAGACTTAATCTCAATTAACAAGATAAATAATATCTCGATTTTTCCGCAGTGTCAATTAAGTCTAAAGGCGACTCACGCTTGAGAACTCCGGCTTTTTCGCTATGATACGTCGTTTTGCTGGGTTGCCTTGGAGCCAACATGCTGGGCGTATTTATTGCACATCTGGTTTTCACACTGGCCATGGTCGGTATAAGCACAGGTCTTATTGCGTATTTGATTCTTCTGGAGCGTAAAACCGCTTCCTGGATTCAGGACCGTATCGGTCCTAATCGCGTGGGGCCCAACGGATTGATGCAGCCGCTGGCGGATGGTGTGAAGTTCATTCTGAAAGAGGAATTCATGCCCGCCAATGCGGATCGGTTCCTTTTTATCCTGGCTCCCATCATTATTATCGCGCCTGCCTTATGTGGGTTTGCAGTTATTCCATGGGGCGGCGTGATTGCCAAAGGGACCGCGTTACCCAGTTGGATTCCCTGGATCGGCGGATGGGCGTTTCCAAAAAATTTCCACGTCATGGCCGCCAACCCGCAGATCGGCGTCTTATTTGTTATTGCGGTGGCATCGCTTTCGGTTTATGGCGTGGTGCTGGCCGGCTGGGCGTCCGGCAGCAAATGGAGTTTTCTGGGGGGGGTTGCGTGCTACGGCTCAGATGGTCAGCTATGAAATTCCATTGTTCTTATCTTTAATCTCGGTGGCGGTGGTGGCCGGCACTTTGCGACTTAACCCCATTGTCTCTGATCAGGCGACTTATTTTTCGGTTTTCAAATTCCTGCCTGCCTGGAATATTTTTGTGCAGCCGGCGGCTTTTATCATGTTTGTCGCCTGTATCTTCGCGGAATCTAACCGCACCCCGTTTGATTTGGCCGAGTGCGAACAGGAACTTGTCGGCGGCTATCACACTGAATATTCTTCCATGAAATTCGCGCTATTTTTCCTTGCCGAATACAGCGCCATGATCACCGGATCCGCCGTGGCGGTGGCGTTGTTCCTGGGCGGTTGGCACCTGCCGTATATTGATCTGATTCTTTATCATGGCGCACAGCCCGTCGCCACAGGTTGGCTGGGGGCGTTGCTGAAGTTTGTGGTATTCTGGGGCAAGGTGATTGCATTCCTGTTCTTCTACATGTGGGTACGCTGGACCCTGCCGCGGTTCCGCTTTGACCAGTTGATGAACCTGGCGTGGCGTGGAATGATTCCGTTATCCATTGGGACATTTCTTGAATCCGCGGCGTTTGTTTATCTGCACCGCGCGGGAATTCTTGAAAACCGCTGGTGGCTGCTGCTGGGCAATATTTTCCTGCTGGTGGCCGTGGCATTTTTAAGTCAAGTTCTGCCGGGCGAGCCGACCAACCGGCGCGTGGCGGTCCCCAATAGCCGCTACAATCCGATCAAGCGGCCGGTGCCGGAAATAGCGATCGAATCGTAAGCATGATCAATGGCGGGAAGCCAGTCAAACAGGCAGACTGTTCTGATGGAATTCTTGCGGCGCTGCCGACTTGTGGATCATGCGCTGTTTTGCAAACATCTGAGGAATTATTATGGCAGATACGTCCAATAGCAAAATGGAAAAAATTGTCGCGCTGTGCCGCCGGCGCGGCTTTGTGTTTCAATCCTCCGAAATTTACGGCGGCATCAACGGCTTTTGGGATTACGGCCCGCTGGGCGTGGAACTCAAACGCAATCTGAAAGAAGCCTGGTGGCATGATGTGGTGCGCTGCGCCCCGAAAGGCCCGGACGGCCACATCATTGAAATGGTGGGTCTGGACTGCTCTATTATTATGAATCGGCGGGTATGGGAAGCCTCCGGCCATGCCACGGGGTTTAATGACCCGATGGTGGATGACAAGGAAACTAAACAGCGGTTCCGCGCGGATCACTTGTGCGGCTTATTTACCGGGCCGGTTGCGGAAACTCAGGAACTTTCCCGACAGCAACTGGGAACCGCTATTGCAGCGGGGCAACTACCTGTTCTTACCATGATCGCGGCCTCCGCCGGCGAAGCGGCAGAGATATTTGATAAGCAGGGGAAAAAACTGCTGAAAGATGCCAACTCGGGCCTGCGCATCCGGGAAAGCGGCAGCGACCAGGTGCTTTTGGAACAGCGCGGGCAGGAAATGGTGGGTATCATTGCTCCGTTAAATCCTACATTGCTGCGGCAAACTCCCACGGCCATTCCGTCCCCCTTTTCCCAAAAGGCCGGTTCACTGACGGAACCGCGGCAGTTCAATCTGATGCTGCAAACCCACACCGGTGCCGTGCACGATGACGCGTCCATGACATATCTGCGCCCGGAAACCGCGCAGGGCATTTTTGCCAATTTCCGTAACGTCATCGATACATCGCGCGTCAAGATTCCATTCGGTATTGCGCAAGTCGGCAAGGCCTTCCGCAATGAAGTGACGCCGCGAAATTTTACCTTCCGTTCGCGTGAATTTGAGCAAATGGAAATTGAATTTTTTGTGCATCCTTCCTCGGCTAAGCAATGGTACACCTGGTGGAGAGACTGGCGATTCCAATGGTGGCAGGGTATTGGTTTAACCAGCGGCAATTTGCAACTCCGGGAACATGATCGGGATGAACTGGCGCATTACGCCAAGGACGGTGCGGGCACCAGCGATATTGAGTATCGCTTTCCATTTACTGATCCCGGCTTCGGCGAACTTGAGGGCGTGGCGCATCGCACGGATTTTGATCTGCGGCAGCACGCGGAATTTTCCGGCCTGGGTGATAAACTCAAATATTTTGACCAGGAGCGTAACGAGCGCTACTTCCCCCACGTTATTGAGCCATCAGCGGGAGCTGACCGCGGCACCTTGGCGTTATTATGTGAAGCGTACCACGATGATCCGGATCGGCCCAGTGGCGTGGTGATGAAATTCCACCCACGCATGGCCCCTATTAAGGCGGCAATATTCCCATTAGTGGATAAAGAGGGAATGCCGGACATTGCTGAAAAACTTTATATGGATTTGCGCCAAACGTGGAATATTCAATTTGACGTAAAACAAAACATCGGGAAGCGCTACGCTCGGATGGATGAAGCAGGCACCCCTTTCTGCTTTACCATTGATACGCAGACCCTTTCCGATCAAACCGTGACCGTTCGAGACCGTGATACGTTGCAACAGCAGCGGTTGCCGATAGAAAGCGTAAAAGAGTTTTTGGCGGATAAAATCGGCGGATAATCGGGGAAAAATGCTTTTTTTTAATTTTTTGTCATTTTTTATAGGTCAATGTTCCTGACCCATTTAAAAGAATTTGAAAAAAATTTAAAAAAAGAGTTGAAGTTTTCTGATAGGATGCTACGATATATAGAGTGTGAAGTGAATATTGATCAGCGGAAAGCTGATGTGATACCAAACTTGCTCTCTCTCTCCCTCCCCAGGCTGGCGTTCCTTCGGGCCGCCAGCCTGGTTTTTTTTATTTGTGCGAATAAATGATTGCGAACCTGCCTTCATCCAAACAAGGCAAGACCGTTACTGCGGGTTATGCGAAAATGTCCGGAGGCGTCCATTTTTCGCGTTAATATAAATTATATTAACTTTCTTCAACTGGCTCATAAGGTACAAGCACGCTGCTTAAATGGATTTTTCCCGTATCCTCCCCGTCCCGCCGAATAGTGATAACGTTATTGCCCGCCACAAGATTTAAATACATCGGCACATCCTCCCACTGATTCCAGCTTTTTAGAGAGGGCATCGTTAATCGGCTGACAAAAATGCCGTTGACATACACGCTCATGGTTTTTACGGTGCCAACATCACCATTGGCCACGCGAAACGCTACACGGTAGGAACCGGCGGTACCGCGACAGACATAAAACGCGGCGGCCGTGCCATGGGTATCAAAGCCTTTTATGTAATCCACACCGGTAGATCCGGTCTTCCGTGTGACAATTATTGGGCGCTGAACTTTCGCCGCTCCGAACAAATGTACATCTTTGTAATATCCCCATGTGGGCCGCAACCAATTCGTAGGCGGCGTGAGACCGGAAAGGGACGCCCCCGCCGCCGCCAGTACTTCAACTTCCCTGGTAATTTTTTGATGTCCCAGAACCGCTATATCCATGCGTTGGCCTGACGGCACTTTTATCAGCGTTACAGCACCGGCCACATCCCTGTCCGTGTACCAGCCGGTCGCGATTTCGGCCAACGCATCGGCATCGGCATCGGCAACCTGCGGGGAAACCGCGCCGTTCACTTGCGCGTGCCCCGCCGCCTGCCCGTGCACCCGCAGGATAAAATGCTTCACGCTGCTCTGGTACGCACCGCTGTTTTCGCCAATCTCGACATGGGTGTTTGCTCCATGTCGCACGAGGGAAATTTTCTGTCGATGAAAGTGTCCGTGTTGATAACTGTAGGATTCGCCGTCGTCATCATAAAATTCACCGACCGTTCTCTGTGTATCCGGATACACGTCGATAACAATTTTTTCAGGATTGGCGGTATGTATGGCGCGCACCGGATCAGCTGTTGGAATAATGGCCCCGGCCTTTATAAACAGCGGCCAATCCATCCAGGAATCAGCATTGAGTTTATAATCAATCCATTGTCCGCCGGAATAGGAATCACCACGGAAATAATCAAACCATTGCCCGGCGGGCAAATAGATGCGTTTGAGTCTGCTTTTCCCGGCTGAATCAAATTTTTCCAGTACCGGTGCAGCCATGATCCAATTGCCAAACATCCACTGATCCGTCATGTCCGCAACCTGCGGGTCATCGGGATAATCAAAGGTCATGGGCCGCACAATACCGACGCCGCTTTCAACACACGCGGCGTGCTCCAGAGCATAAACATAAAAGAACCAACTGTAGCGCTGACGGATGGCCAGCTTGACGGTTTCACAGGCCTGATCGCCAAATGCCCATGGCTGCCGCGGATCACCGGAGGAATGCGTGCGCAATGTCGGGCAGACGGCGGTGAATTGAAACCAGCGCGTATAGCACTCCGGCGAAGGATGTCCATTAAAGCCGCCGGTATCTTGCGCCCAGCGCATCTGCCCCAGTGCAATGGTGCTTAACATGTGTTTGGTTTGCAGGCGCATAACCTCAAAGCCGGAATTAATATCGCCCGACCATGTGGCGTAGGCAAACCGCTGCGAACCCAGATAGAAATTGCGGTTCATTGACCATACGCGCTTTTCGGGCAAATCGCGGCGTTGCCCTTCATATAGCGACTGCTGCATGTGCATGAATTCAAAATTTCCCAGCGATCCCAAATCCGCCTCATCATTCCAGAAGCCTACTATTCCGTGCTGCATGCAGCCATGCGTCCACGTGGCATGCCAATACCATTGCCGACATATTGGTTTGTAGAAATCAAGGTTATGCGACATTAAATGGGCCATGTAATCCACAAAGGGCTTTTCACCGGGGAAAAATATTCCCAGTTTGCGTTTAATTTCCACGTGAAATTGCCCTGTAGTTATCCGAATCGGGTCACCTGAAATGTCTATGACGGCCGACGGATCGCCCGGGGCATGGGCGTTGGGCGCCAACACGGGTGTATGCGGATCACTTTTTCCATTGGCCAATAAATCCATGCGAAGGATTCCGGGAGAAGGTGTTGCAACCCGTAAGATGTCTTGGCCCAGACTCAGCGATAATATGCCGGCCTTCGCGGCGGCGTGCGTTACACCGCCGGCACCCTGCCGGGGCGAAGCGGCGCGGATCTGATGGGACACGGAAGCGGCCAATGCCGCGGAAGAGACCGCTTTTAGAAAATGACGCCGATTTGCCATTGTAACTACTCCGTTAATCAACTCATCTGCGCGAATGCCGAAAACGTCAGCCGTTTTATTTTTGTGCCGCCGTTGAAGGCAAGCCGCATTGTAGCCGCAGCTAAAACTCATGCCCGTGCCTGCGCAAACGATAAATATTTTTGCGCTCCCGTTTTATAATCTCGGTTGAATGAAAGTCGGCGTTTTGCGGAAGAGCAATCGCCCACCAAGCAGGGCAATGCGGCGAAAGGTATGGATCGCATGTTTAACGTAACCGGCCGATGGAACCGGGGGGTTCCCGGCCTGCGTATAAAACGCACGCATCATTGCAAGAAGTCAGGGACCGGCAGCCAGAGGCTAGAGGTCCACCCGTTGCCGCTGCGGCTAAATTCGATTAAATTCTCGAGATGATGAAAACGCCTGATCAAGCATCCCCCGAACCCTCCAACGAACCAGCTCCACGCAATTTAACGGGTAACGCGCCTGTGCACGAGGCCCCGCTGCTGCCGCCGCTGGCAGTGGTCAAAACACCCTACTGCCATTTGCTTGGCTACAGCGTGGCGGGGGAAGAATCGGTGATTCAGGCACCGGAACTCAATGTGGTATTTGATATCGGCAAATGTCCGCGGCCGGTTCTCACCAGTGATTTCTGCCTGCTCACGCACGGCCACATGGACCATAGCGCAGGATTAGCTTACTACCTTTCTCAAAGATTTTTTCAGGGCATGACGCCCGGCACCGTCATCTGCCACGCCGCGATTGCTGATGCGGTTTCCGGAGTTATTAAATCCTGGACTGCCCTGGAAGGCAAAGCTATTGCCCATCGGGTGATTGGCTTAAATATTGGAGAAGAGTTTGAATTGCGCAAGGGCTTGATTGTGCGAACATTTGCCACGCGGCACACCGTGCCATCAGCGGGTTTCCTGCTGCTGGATCGGCGGGAAAAGCTTAAACCGGAATTGGCGGAACAAAATTTACCCGGGCACATGTTGCGTGATATGAAAGCCCGCGGCGAAAAAATTACGTACACCCTGGACGTTCCCCTGATCGCCTATACCGGCGACACCAGCATGGGCGAAACCCTGCTGCAGGACGGCGTGCGCGACGCCCGGATTCTGATTACCGAATGCACTTTTTTTGAACATGGCCACCGCAAGCGGGCGGCTGTGGGCCAGCACATGCACGTCAACGAATTCATTGACGTACTGCCCAAGCTGGAAAATGAACTGGGGTTGATTTCCCATTTATCCCGTCGGACCTATTTACGCTGGGCGCAAAAGCAACTGGAAAAGGCCATGGCAGGTCTAACCATCAAGCCCAAAGTGGAATTTTTCATGGATCACGCCCAGAAATTACAAGTCCGCCCCAGCAAAGCCGCCGCGTTCACCCCCGCCGAACCC
>DAHXLH010000165.1:0-11718 GCA_027366115.1 Phycisphaerales bacterium | reverse complement strand
AATGCTTTCCGCGGTATCTGCCATGGCCGGTGATCAAACCTTCAAGACCACATCATGCGTCAGGCGGCCCTGATAACGCTGACGAATGGGTTCCACAATCTGCCGGACAAATTCATCCACCTGCTGCGGGGATCGTCCGATATATTTTTTCGGATCCATCACCCCTTCAAGGTCCACGGCCTTAAATGCGGGATCGGCCTTGAGCCGGGCGATGAGATCATTGGGCCGGCCATGCTGTTTCACTTCCGCGCCCGCCGCCATCGAATGCCGGCGAATGCGCTCATGCAGATCCTGTCGATCGCCCCCGGCTTTGACCGCGGCCATCAGAATGTTTTCCGTGGTCATAAAGGGCAATTCCGCCGCCAGTCGCTGCGCAATGACATTCTCGTTAACCACCAGTCCGCGCGATACATGCACCAGCATGTCCAGTATGGCATCCGCGGTTAAAAATGCCTCCGGAATCGAAAGCCGCTTGTTGGAAGAATCGTCCAGCGTGCGCTCAAACATTTGTTGCGCCGCGGTAAACAGCGGTTGCTGCACAATGCCCATCAGCCAGCGGGCCAGACCGGTAATTCGTTCGCAGAGCACCGGATTGCGTTTATAAGCCATCGCCGAGGAACCAACCTGCTGATCCTCAAAAGGCTCTTCGACTTCCTTAAACGCCGCCAGCAGCCGGACATCCTGAGCCAGCTTATGAGCGCCGGCTCCCAAAGCGGCAAGGCTGGCAACCACCTGCACGTCAATAATACGCGAATAGGTTTGCCCGGAAACCGGATGCACGCGTTTGAACCCCAGTTTTTCCGCTACCGCAAATTCAAGTTGTCTGACTTTTTCATGATCTCCCTCAAAAAGTTCCAGAAAGGACGCCTGCGTACCGGTGGTCCCTTTAATCCCCCGCAGCATCAGCGTCTGCTGGCGCAGTTCAATATCCGCCAGGCAGAGAACAAAATCATAACACCACAGCACCGCCCTTTTCCCCAGCGTCGTGGGCTGCGCGGGCTGAATATGCGTGTAGGCCAGCACCGGCAAATCACGCCATTGCGCGGCGAATGTGGCAATATTGTCAATGACAATCGCCAGCTTCCGGGCGACGATATCCAGTGCATCCCGCAATAACAGCACATCGGTGTTGTCCACAATATCCATTGACGTCGCGCCGAGATGCAGAATGGCTTTGGCTGCCGGAGCGGCTTTTGCAAACGTATGCAGATGAGCCATGACATCATGCCGCAGCCGGGCCTCCTGCCTGGCGGCTTCATCAAAATCAATACCGTTCAGATGAGCCTTCATCTGCCCGAGCTGCTCATTGGTTATGGGCATTCCGAGCTGCTGCTGGGCTTCCGCGAGAGCCAACCATATTCTCCGCCAGGTGGAGAATTTTCTCTGCGGAGAAAATACTTCCAGCATTTCCGCGGAAGCGTTACGTGTTACCAGCGGACTTTGATAAACCAGCATTTCCAGAGGCGTTTCCATCTGTTCTCCATTGGGCCATTACACCGGTCACACCAGGCACCGGCAGTATCAACGGCCCGCCAATACACCGCCGGCCACAACGAACCAACCAGTCGTGCCGCAGCGTATAACTCATTACCAACGCAATGGTAACACAATATGCCGAAACTGGAAATTTGCCACAGCCATTGGTCAGGCCGAAATTAAAAATTCCGCAATGGCGGGACGCGATGTAGCCCGGTAGAGTTGGGAGTTGGGAATTAGGAGTCAGGAGTCAGGAGTTAGGAGTTGGGAGTTAGAATAATGCGGAAGCGCGGCGCGTTCAGTTCCTTCTAGATTCCAGATTCTAGGTTCTGAATCCTGATCCACAGATTGCGCAGATGACGCAGATTTTTGCCCCATCCTGATCACAGTTGGGCCGCTATGGTCATCGGGATAAACTTCGGACGCGAAGCAACGCGGGAATGCAGCGCGATCAACACACAGGTCAATTCCGCAGGCCGGAATGTAAAAACCGCTCGCGGGCCGATCGCGGGGTGCGCGGAAGCCTTGGCTTCTCGCACGTCATTTCGCCGCCAAATTGTTCACGTGTCGCGACCATGAGTTCCCATTATAGATAGTTCCTGAGGTTTTGCTCATCGGCCGCTATTTGGCGAAGGTTAGAATTTCCTCTCTGCGCCGCGCAGGCACACTCACGGGCACCCCCAATGGAAACCAAAATGGATGCGAACAGTGAACAAAAATGTGGCAACTTTAGATCGGGACTTGAGGCACTAATCGGTCAGCTACCAACGGCCGATCTGCGTGCCCCAACCGCATAGGCTCAGCATGGAAGGTGGTTCTGTCGTGGCTCTATTCAAACTGTGACCGCAGAATCAGTTCACCTTCCATTGCATGACGCCGCCGGAAAAGTGAGGCTCAAGCTGCACCACAAGTCGCAAGGCCCCTGTAGTCACCGGAGCAAAGCTCACAATGTTGTAGGTGTTAATTGATGTACCATACCGGTCGAGGTTATGAACCGGTATCCAACGTCCACTGCGGCGATAATAGAGCTTCCAATTTTCCGGAGTCCGGCAGTTACCATGAACCGCCTTGTCATCAAACCAATACACGCGGCATTGGGAGACGTTTTTTACTTTGGCAAATGTCAGTTGCGCCCATTCGCGGGTGCCTTTATGAGGCCACCATGTAAAGCGTGGTAGATTTTCGATGTCCGCTGAAGACGTTGGAGTCAAGCCATCGATCATCGCCGGTATCAAATCGCCGTGGTTGCACCAGGATGCCGACGCGACCGACCTGTGGTGCGGCCGCCAATGATGGGCATCCGGTCCGGCACCGATGACGGGGAACATCGATACGCGCAGACGTGCCGCTCCCATCGGGATCAGCGTGACCGTCTTTACCGGCTGCGAGGAGAGTACCGGACTTTCATGCAATTTGCCGATCATCCCATATTTGTTAATTTTCCAGGCCGGAATCTGCCGGGCCTTTACGCGCAGCTCAATGGGTACCGTCTTCTGTGTCCAAGGCTGCAATGGCACCGGGCCGGCCTTGCGTACCACCGTAAACGAGTGTGCCGGATTTTGCGAATTCAATATTAATCCATAATTCCATGGTGAAGCCGGGTAAACCGCCCAGTGGGGTAATAGTGAAACACCAGGATAAACCTTCCACCGTTGCTTTATCCTCAACGAAAATGCCAGGGGGCCGTAGCTGATGGAAACCGCATTGCGGGCCTGCGGGTTGGTCGTCCAACGATGAACGGTTACGTGCATCGGCAGGATCAGACTTACGCTGTCCCCGTTATGCCATGCACGGTTAATGCGAATGTAGGAACACGGTGTTGCTTTAACGGATGCCGGTTTGCCGTTAATCCTGACACATGCGCCCTGACACCAGTCCGGCACCCGGAGATAAAGCGGGAATTTAATTCTGTGGCTGCTGGTAAGTACAAACCGGGCGCTCTGACCGAAAGGATATCGGGTGGTCTCGACAATATGCACCTTCCTCCCGTCACCCACCTTCGCCGTCACGGTGGAATCGCCGTAGAAATTCGCCAACAAGCCGTTGTCACTGGTGGCCAGCCATACGCTTTCATTGTAAAACGGCCAACCTTGGCTGAAGTTGTGTTCGCAGCAGTGATAAACCGGACCGGCGCTGTAGGAAAACATCGTGCCGCTGTCGTCAATGTCCGGGTGCTTATTGCCGGGATCAAGCTGAATCTGATTCGGCGCGGTGAGATAGTGCAGCGCTTTCATATTGGCAGTGGCGGCCGCGGGCAGCATATTCATGGCCAAGCGGTCGCAGCGATCGGCCCAAGAGGGGTTTCCTGCGATACCGGTCAGAATTTCATCACTGAGCATATTTTCCACAATGGCGCAGGTTTCAATGCCCTGCCGTGCACCAAAATAGCCAAAGCGGGCATTTTCATCGGCACCATAGCCACCACCCGCAACCTGACCGTACAGTCCGAACATAATTTTCCAGTCGTTCCGCGTGGCCTGCAGGTCACGCGGATTATGAGAAAGTTCATAATATTCCGCTGGTTCACGAAAACCCTCGCCAAAGTTTACCCCGTGATATGAGGCAATACCCGCCGTCCAGTTGGCACTGTGCGCATTGATAACTTTCACAAGTTTCAGCAGAGACTTGTCTCCGGTTCGGTTGTAAAGCCAGTAAATAGCATGAATCCCCTCGCTCCATCGCCACCTCCCCCAACCCCAACTGAACACCTTGGGGGGAAGCTCGGCAAGATAATGAAAATAGCGGGTCTCCAGCGTCAATACCCGCCTGTCGCCCGTATCGGTATAGTATGCCTGCAATACCTCCAGCATGATCTGGTTCGGCCACAGCTTCGGCAGTCCGTTGTGCGCCGTCTTAAGGTGCAATGGCCCGAAATAACCATCCGGCAATTGTGTAGACATAATGCCATGTATCCAATGCGTGGCGTCGGCCATCATCCGCTTGTTCCGAAGCAGATAAGCCATGGGAACATACCCACGCAGCCAGTACGGCACTCCCTCCCAGCCATTGGCGCTCATGGAGCCGCGATGAGTCCATGCCGTCTTGTCGTAGTCGCACTTGTCCGCGGGACCATCAACCACATCGTGACCGTTCTTTACCTCGTCCATGCGGCCTTCCATACCGTGCGATTCGATCACCAACATGTGGTGAATCCAACCGTGGACATGAACGGCACCGTATGGCAATCGCAGTACGGCTTCCGGCAGCAAGGGTGCACGGTTGCAGGCGTAGTAGCTGTTGCGCTTCTGGGCGGGCATGCGCGGCAAATCACGCACCGCTGCCGATGCTGCGACCGTGGACAGAATAACACCAGCCACCAAAAGCCCGACCACCGTAGAGCACAATGGGCTTGTATGCAGAGGCCGCCGATGCAATGTTACTGGCATGATCTTCATAAATGAAACTACCTTCGTTCGATGTCACGGTTATCCCATGGCGACATGTATCTCGGCCATTTACATCATATTGTGCACTGTTTAACATTACATGACGAAAAACGCAAGTAAACTGGCCGTGTGCGAGCTGATGCTGATGCTGATGTCATCACCAGCCTGGCTGCAGCGCTAATCGCCGGTTCAATCTATCTGGGCCTGCCGGATCGGCAGCATCCCTTCCCGTTATGCCCCTTCGCTTCGGTGGATAACCATTGCCAACCGCCTGACGATAGCCCTGGCGTCTGCCTGATCAGAACGCGCCGCGACCCGCGCTTCCGCTTCAATGCGCAATCGCCCCGGCCAGAGCGTCGCTGCAAACCCCATTTTGAAAGTTCGTGGTTTCCATCATGTTATTATCCAAGGCGGCTTACGGATAAAAGGAACACCAAATGACAATTCTTGAATAACACCGCCTCTTTTACACTGTCCGCAACTTTTGATAGTATCTCGCACTTTGGTATGACGAGTCAGCGAGGCAAGGTTATCCACCGAAGCGAAGGGGCATAACCGGAAGGGAATGCCGATCCGGCAGGCCCAGATAGATTGAACCGGCGATTAGCGCTGCAGCCAGGCTGGTGATGACATCAGCATCAACATCAACTCGCACACGGCCAGAGCGTCGCCGCAAACCCCATTTTAAAAGTTCGTGGTTTCCATCATATTATTATCCGAGGCGGCTTACGGATAAAAGGAACACCAAATGACAATTCTTGAATAACACCGCCTCTTTTACACCGTCCGCAACTTTTGATAGTATCTCGTACTTTGGTATGACGAGTCAGCGAGGCAAGGTTATCTGAATTTGAAACGGACAGGTATTAACGCGCTAGGTTACCTCATGGGATCCTTGGGAGGCGGAGTCCGTGGCTACGAGTTGGGAGTCGTGGCTGCGGCACTTCTTTTTGCGGTGCCGGACCTCCACTTGAGTCCCGTGATTACCGGTGCCGTCGTAAGCGCGGCCTTGCTCGGTTCCATCTTCGGCGCGTTGGCCGTCGGCCCCGTTGCCGACATCGTTGGCAGGAAAAGAGTAATCGCGGCAGCGGCCCTTATCTTCAGTCTGGGGATTCTAGGTGCTGCGCTGGCACCCGATGTTGCGGTGCTCATTTCTTCCCGGCTGGTTCTCGGGGTCGCCGTGGGAATTGCTACCGTCATTATCCCCATCTACATCGCGGAGATAGCACCAGCTGCGGGACGGGGAGCATTCACGGGACTCTTTCAAATAATGATCTACGCTGGAGTTCTCGGCTCGAGCATTGTAGGAACCGTCCTGGCTCCCTATGGTGCGTGGCGCTGGATGTTCGCGATCGGCCTGGTGCCTGCTCTGCTCATGCTTGGAGGGTCCTTTTTCTTGCCGGAAAGTCCGCGATGGCTCGTCAGAACGGGCAATGAGGTGGCTGCAAGAGCGGTTCTCGCACGTTTTCGGGATGCGTCATCAGTTGATGAAGAAATCAATGGCATAAAGAACCTGCTCCAGAAGGAAAACATCCGAACGGACTTCCGCGTCGCTTTGCGTTCGTCCCGACTCCGAAAACTCGTCATCGTGGGTAGCGGCCTTGGAATATTGCAGCAACTCATCGGCATAAACGCGGTCACGTACTATGCCCCTGCAGTGCTGACCACCATCGGTTTTAGCGTGCAGGCAGCTATATTGGCCAACGTGGGATTTTCAGCCCTCGGTCTGCTGATGACAATCATCATGGCGGCATTCATCGTAGACAGAATGGGGCGGAGAATCCCGCTGATGGTTGGTGCCTTGGCCATGGCTTTCAGTATGGCCGTACTTGGCATCGTGTTTGGGGCTTCACCGGATATAGCGCACTCAGGATACGTGGCGATTGCCTGTTTGGCGGTCTTCCAGATAAGTTTTGCGCTTAGCTGGGGCGGGATTGTGTGGATCGTCCTTGGCGAGATGTTCCCCTTGAGTATTCGCGGAACCGCGATGGGAATCGCCGTTTTCATGGCTGAAGCTACCAGCGTGATCGTGGGGCTGATCTTTCCGGTATTGTTCAAGCGCGGAGGATCAATCATTTTTATAGGATTCGCTTTAATGGGGGTTCTCGCATTTTTCTGGGCTTTGCTCCTGCTGCCCGAGACCAAGCAACGCAGCCTTGAACAAATTGAGATGGCAACATTATTCGATGAAAAACAGTAGATTCGCCCCCGAGACCCCGTCCAAGTGCAGTGCCCGGTGAAATCCCTTTGTTTTCGGCGGCGCTGCGCGACATCGGGGAAATTAGAACTTTATTGCCACCGTATCGGAAGTAGCCGCCCAGGCGGAGTGGGCAACGGGGTCGGAATCGGATCAGGCGCATCGCGATCCGTTGACGCGGTACAGAGATGGAACTGGGGTTATGCCTATGGTTTCCGGATTTGTTCTCCAAGCTGCCGAGGATGGCGTTCAACCGGCGGCAGAGTTGGTTCTTTTTGTGTCTTCGCGGCCGTTAAAAGGGTGCCTCGCGGTGAGGCATCGGGTCTACAGTCCACGCCATCCGATCACAGAGGCGTTTAAGCAGTTGAGCCTGGACGACTGAGTGCTCCGGGGCGTCCCATAGATTTCGCACCTCATCGGGATCCTGTGCCAGATCATATAGTTCTCCGCCGGCGAAGCCATGCGTGACTACGATCTTATGTCGGTTTGTGCGAAGCATCGTTCCATAGGCCTTGGGGTTTGTGTGCCAAGGCATCGCATTATAATATTCGCAGTACACGTCGTCGTGATGCGCGGCCTCATAACGTGAATCGGTGAGCATCGGCCACATGGATTTTCCCTGGATCGCAGGGGATGGAGGCAGATGCGCAGCGTCAAGCAGCGTGGGTGCCAAGTCCACCAGTTCGATGAGTGATTGAATGCGGCGTCCGCCGCCGATCCCGCCCGGCCATGAAACGATCAATGGGACATGTATGGCCGGTTCATAAAAATATGGTCCCTTGAGGTATATTCCGTGGTCACCGAGCATTTCGCCATGGTCAGACATAAAAATGACGATGGTATTTTCGGTTTGTCCGGTCCTGTCCAAGGCGTCAAGAATAACGCCAACCTGGTCGTCGATGAAATCACACATGGCCCAGTAAGCTGCGCGCACCAAGCGGTGATCTTTGTCTGTCATCTGATCGAAGGGTAATCCAGCAGCTCCACCGTATGCACCTTGATGATCTTTGAGTTGAAAGGGCGATTTGCTCTCTAACTCGCCCCTGGTGTAAGTGGGCAGCGGAATATCGTCCAGTTTGTGAACATAGCGTTCCAGATATTCTGGCGGAGGGTCGAAGGGGTGATGTGGATCAAAGAAATTAACAGAGAACAGCCATGGGCGATGAAAGCCAGCATATGCTTGGACGAAGTCGGCTGCTTTTCGAGCGCACCATCTCGTATGGTGATGCTCCGCCGGCATACCGCGATCCACGTAAGCTGATTCCGGGTGAGGCTGCTTTTTGTAGCTGAGATTGTGCTGGCGCAACCACTGAGTGTATTCATTGGCCGGCCAGTCCGGGTCAGGGTGGTGGGACCAGTGAAATTCGGTATATCCGTCATCGATGCGGCGTTCCATCACCGGCGCGGCCGATGGATGGCATGCGGAGATGTGCAATTTGCCAGAGAGGCCGCAGGCATAGCCGTTATCCGCAAGGAGACGGGTGATCAAGGTTTCCTGCGCGGCTATAGACTGGCCGTTTTGTCGGCATCCCGTGGTTCGGGGGTAACGCCCGGTTAAAAAACTCGCGCGACTTGGAGTGCACACGGGGCTCTGGCAATACGCACTCTCGAAGAGCACTCCACGGGCGGCCAGCCGGTCAAGGTTTGGTGTTTTGACCGCCTTGTTGCCGTAACAGCCTAGGGTGTCCCATCGCTGCTGATCCGTGCAAATCCAAAGAATATTGGGCGCTTGGTTGCTTTTCACTGTGTTTTTTTTCCTGTTTCCAGCGGGACCCATGGGCTTACCTCAGCAGTTCGGCGGCAGAAGCAATGACCGCCAGGTTGGCATCGCGGACCCGCGACTTGTCAGCTTTGAATACCCTGCGGTCATAGGTGTACAGCCCGTTGACCTGATGCTCAACGTCAGCAAACAGATTATAGTTTGCCCCACTGAGGCCGGATTTGAGGGCAAATTCCCGGATCTGTCGCATAGCCGCCACATAGTCCCGGGTGAGAGCCTCGGCACCAGAGACTTTCAAACGCGGGTGAGAGTGTTTCGGGTCCCATGTGTGATCAGGCACGCTGTAGCCATAGGCACCGAATTCTCCGATGATCGCGGCTTCATGCCCTCTGGGTAACGGTGGAGGACCGGCCGACACTCCCCGCAAGTTATGACGATCAATCACATCTCCGCTCCCCAATCCGCATCCGCAGACATTGAATCCGCTCATCTGATCGACCAGGCGGCTGGGATCCCATTTCTTTACGAGGTTGGCGATATAAGACGTGTCGAACTCTCCCCAGCCCTCGTTGAATGGGATCCACATCACGATGGACGGATGATTGTGCTGCTGGGTGATGATCCTGCGCAACTCGATTTCGTATTCACGGTGCTTGGGCGATCCCGGGTAGGGCACCGGTTTATTGGCGGTCAACCGTTGGTGGCCTAGTGCCGTAGCCGGCATGTCCTGCCAAACAAGCAGGCCGAGTCTGTCGGCATGGTAGTACCAACGGTCGGGTTCAATTTTCTGGTGCTTGCGTACTGTGTTAAATCCGAGCTGTTTTGCCTGCTGAAGATCAAACTTCAGACCTTCATCGGTAGCAGCCGTATAAATTCCATCGGGCCAGTACCCCTGCTGCAAGTTGCTGAGTTGGAAAATAAATTGTCCATTGAGCGTGATGTGAGGCTTCCCTCGAACAGATAAAATTTCGATGGATCGCATGCCGAAGTAGCTTCTTATTTCGTCGACGTGCGGATGAATCATCTTCCTTTTGTCATGCGTCGCTTCTGCTCCGCCTTCGTCGCGAACGCCCGGCGCATTGCGATCGGCAAGCCGGACGGTTAGATCGTAGAGGAATGGAGAATCCGGCGACCAGAGTTTGGGCTTTGGAATTCGAAGCGTGATATCCTGATTGGGCTCTCCGGTGGCCGATGCCACCGGGCGGCCTCCGTCGTAAGCCGCGACTTCAATTACATGATGGTGGGCGTTGACAGCGTGCACAACGAGGCCCAGTGACTGTTCCGCCAGATGCGGAGTCATCTCAATGTGATCAATGTATGCGTCGGGAACAGGCTCCAGCCAAACGGTCTGCCAGATGCCCGATGTGGGTGTATACCAAAGCGCGCTGCGTGGATTGCCAATTGAGCTGACACGCTGCTTGCCAAGCGGCTGAGTGCCTCTCTCCGTTGGATCGTAGACTAGTATGACGAGTTCCTGCTCCGCTTCGGGGCCGTTCGCATGGTTTGTTCGCAGGGCGTCGGTGATATCAAAACTGAAGCGATCATACCCTCCTTTGTGCACTCCCAGCAGGGTTCCGTTCACCCAGACATGCGCTTCAAAGTCGACCGCATCAAAATGCAGGAGTAACCGCTGATGGTGGGAGGCCGGGTTCCCGGCCTTTATGTTCCAACTGCGTGGGACAATAAATCGGCGCCGGTAGAACATACGCCCATGATGGCGCATAATCCCTGAGATGGCCGACTCTACGGGGAAGGGAACGAGTATCCGTTCTTTGAGTTCTCGGCCAATCGGAGGCTTGCCTCCCGTGTCTGAAGCCTCAAATTGCCAGACCCCGTTCAAATTGGACCACCGTTCACGTCTCATCTGGGGTCGCGGGTATTCCGGCAGACAGTTTTCGGGCGAGACCTGATGAGTCCACGGTGTACTCAGGGGCGGTTGTTTGGCTCTCCAACCTGTCTCCCCCGGCTGAGGCATCGATGACGCATGTTGCCGGGCGTTCCAACTGAGAGGCTTCTTGATGGGCAGTCGAGTCCCCGCAACACCCATCGCGCCTAAAGCGGCTGTCCCGCGTAGAAAATTGCGGCGGGTAAAAGGGTATTCGAATGGTCGCTCCTGACTTTTCAATATTTGTCTCCTTCGGCGGGCCAATGTTCCAAGATGTTAATTCCGAACATCGTAAAAATGCTAAATAATTGCCCGCCATGTGTCAAGGACCTTCTGGAGTCGCTGTGTCTGTCTGTAACTTCTGCACTCTAAGAGATGTTAAAGAGATTGGTTTTCCAGTGCCGTTGTGTCCGTGCTGTGAACCGCATCTACCGCGTACGTTCCGGGTGTGCATAATCTTTGCGCACGAAGTACCTGCGGTTATACGGCGGCCTGAACTTGAACGCTTTTGTTTTCGCTGAGCTGCCGACTTTTCCGGACATCCGTTTTAACCCGGTCATCAAGGTTTTGCCGAACGACTGGATAACGCCGGTAAGTCACCCCAAATCGCCGTCGTCGCCTGTATGCGAAAACCGCTGTCTATTCTTAACGCCATGATTCGCAAGGACATTCCATGGAACCAACAAAAAATGGTAGAAAACGCTTGACAACCAACACGGCCGCTTTTGCGGTTGGTGCTTTTCCGTCTTGTATAACTTCCAGACTCAACCCGGGCGCGGGGACAGGTGTCATTCAGTCATCGTTGTTCCTTGAAATTCTCCCTCCACCTCTGTTTCCTCCTTGTGAATCGAAAAGTTGTTTCATCATCCCGATATCCCAAGAATAAATCAGGTCATCGGGATAAACTTCGGACGCGGAGGAACGTGGGGGTAGCCACATAGCTCGCGGTTGGCATCGAGACTATTACCGCAAAAGTGCAAAGCCATCACATGCCGCAACGGAGAGATGCGAACGTGATTAATGCTTGCTTACGGGCTTTAATCGCCGTCGTCTT
>DAHXLH010000162.1:0-15863 GCA_027366115.1 Phycisphaerales bacterium | reverse complement strand
CGATCCGGCGATATCGCATCCCTGCCTCCGACTTCACGATAAGCCTGTTCATACCCCGTCAATCCGGTGCGCAGCAAAAAAAGAACGGCAGTTCATGCTGCCGTCCTATTGTGATTGGACTGATTATGCCCGTGCCGGCTTTTACGTGGCGTTCGCCGCACCACCCACCGCCGCACTCGGCTCGGCCGGCGGGGGTTCTTCCTTCGGCACAACGGTAAACCGCAGCGATTCACCGTCCCGATCAATGCGGATGGTGGACACATTCTTGTATTCGCCGCGCAGGATCGATTCCGAAAGAGGATCTTCCAGATACTGTTCAATGGCACGACGCAGCGGCCGGGCGCCGAAGTCCGGGTTATAGCCTTTCTCAATCAGGAAGTCGTGCGCGGCGGACGTGGTTTCCAGGCTGATACCCTGTTCCACCAGTCGGCGCGTAACCTTTTTGATCTCAATATCAATGATACTGTAAAGGTTTTCCCGGCCAGCTGACCGAGCGCATCCGCCGCAAACCCTATGCGGTGGTGCTGCTGGATGAAATTGAAAAGGCGCATCCGGATGTCTTCAACATGTTGCTGCAGAGCATGGAAGAAGGCCGGCTGACGGACAATGTCGGTCGGCAGGTGGACTTCAAGAACATCGTGCTGATTATGACAAGCAATATTGGTGCTGATCTGATTAAGAGCGGCGGTATTCAAGGCTTCGGGTATGGCAAGCGCGATCTGGATCAGAATTTTGAACAGATGAAACGCGGGTTGCTGCGGGAAGTTGAAAAATTCTTCCGGCCGGAATTTATTAACCGTCTGGATGATACGATTATCTTCCGCCCGTTGAGCAAAGAGGATCTGTATCGCATTATTGATATTGAAATCCAGAAGGTTACCAAACGGCTGGTTGAGCAGGGTATCAAGCTGGAAACCACGATGGCGGCCCATGATCTGCTGATTGAAAAGGGATACAACCCGGACTTTGGCGCGCGGCCTTTGCGGCGTGCTATTGAGCAGTTCGTGGAAGATCCGTTGTCGGAATCCATTTTGCGTGGCGAATACAAGCAGATGGCCAGCGTCAAAATTGACCGTGATGGGGATTCATTGCGGTTTACCGGGGTTCCGAAGCATGTGGAACCTGCGGCGGCGGGTGCCGGTGGGGCGGTTGCTACGTGATGGTGCAGCCAACCCACCGGGTTATCAGTGCGGTGCTATTGGCGTTGTGACGCTGTTGCGCGTGGGGCGGTTGCGGTGAATTTGCACGGTATTTGACGGAAGATTCACTTTAGCTTAATTTTAAGAAATCGATCGGCAAGCTTCGGCGGCTATGTGCAGGGCTGTGGCGTCATGTTGTGATCGTAACAGGAGCGGTTTATGCAGATATCAGTCAAATTTCGTCATATCCGGCTGCTATGTGCCCTGATGTTTGCGAGTTGTATGTTGCCGACAATTGGGCAAAGTGTAAGCGCGGCTCCAGTGCGTATTGCCTGTGTGGGTGACAGTATTACGTGGGGATATACGATCAACCATGATCGCTTGGCGCGGGCGTGGCCGGGAGTGTTGCAGAAGTTGGTAGGGAAAAAATACAAATCGGAGGATTTTGGTCATAACGGTGCCACGCTACTGAAGAACGGGAATGTTCCCTATTGGAAAACGCGGCAATTTAAGGGGGCGACAAAATTTGACCCCAATATTGTCATTATTATGTTGGGGACCAATGATACCAAGCCGATTAACTGGAAAAAATACGGAGCGCAATTTACCGCGAACGCGGAAGCTTTGGTTCGGCATTTTGAACAACTGCAGGCACACCCGAGAATTTATATCTGCACACCACCGCCCGTGGTGCGAGTGAAGAAATTGGGAATCGGCAACGGGTGGGGCATTAATGAAAAAACGCTGGTTCACGGCGTGATTCCTGCCATCAAACGGGCAGCCAGGGCCATGCACATTCCGGTGGTGCATGTGCATGGGCAGATGATTAAGCAGGCGAGGGAACCAATGTATAAATACTTTGCCCATGATGGGGTGCACCCGGATCCATTGGGGCAGGCGCTGATGGGGAAAATTATCTATCGGGCGGTTTTCAGGAAGTAAGCGTTCCGACGCTCAGATGCGCGTTATGGAGTAAAGGAAATTTCGAGGCGAGGTTCGCCGGCGATTTGCCAAGTGCCGGTGGGTTTTCCTATAATTGCAGCGTCGTTATTGGCAGGGTAGCCGTTGCTTAGATTGAATTTACACCATCGGTTTGCGGATGAATCTTACGAGGAACTGCGCGAACGGATGTTAAATGAAACGGGCCGGTTTATTGAATGGGGTTTGGCGCATCCACACCGTGTGCCGCACATCCCCGCCTATCCCGTTGGTAGGGGGGAGTTTTCCGCCAGCGTCAGGCGATGGTTCTGGGAGGTCGTGTTGACCAGTGATTTTGGTCCACCGCCGTTTTAATAATCGGTGCGCCGCCTGATTTCCCGTGGTCAACGCCAGGAGTTTTATTGGATGCAGATGATTGCCCAACCTGCGCTCTGGGAACGCCGCCGTCCGTTGGTACTGGCATTCCTCTGTTTTGTGTTTGCGGCGTGGTTTGCGTGGGATGGCTGGTACGGCTGGCCGAATCATGATGACAAAGCGGTCAAGCAGATGCTGCTATCTCACCGGGTAACGGGCAAGGACAAGGCCATTGCACGTTCCTGGCCGGGCTGGCGTCATGCGACGGAGGCCCAGCGCCTCAGGTTTGATCATCTGGTGCATATTAATAATATCACGGGGTGGCATACGGTAACGGACATTCATAATCAGCGATGGATTGTTCTGGCAATCGGTTTGGTGGCGGTAGGGGGGCTGGTGTGGTTTGTGCGCGTAAAATCCAAACGCATCGTGGCTGATGATCAGGGGCTGCATCTGCCCAATGGAAGTCTTGTCGCGTATTCGGCCATGAAAGTTATTGATAATCGCCGCTGGCCCGGCGCGGGTCTGGTAACCGTTGAATATGCCGATGCCGGGGGGCATAGTCATCATGCGGTTCTGGACGCCGTTATTTATGAAAATCTTCCAGCATTGTTAAATGAAGTTATCGCACGAGCCACGTCCGCCCAGGTGGTAAACCCACCGGAGAAGCCGGGGATTGCTGTTGGCATGGAGAGTTAAAATCATGGCATTGGCCGCAATAGTAACGGATTTGATATTCTCGACAAAAATTGTGACCGAAGCGCGGGCGCAGCAGCGGCAGGTGCGGGTGCTGCGATCCTACAGTGTTTTGAGCGAATTCCTTCGCGTGACTCCGCCGGACATGCTGATTGTTGATATGAATTGCGGGGGCATTAACTCACTATCCGCCATAGCGCTGGCCAAAAATTCCAAGCCTGACTGTAAGATCGTGGCTTATTTATCGCACAATCAGCAGGACCTGGCACAGCAGGCGATGCAGGCGGGTGCTGATCAGGTGGTGCCGCGGTCGGAATTTGTCATTCTTCTGCCTACGCTGGTGCAAACCTATGCGGATGCTGTTGCGGTTGGCCCAATGTCAGGAACCGCTAATATTTCCGGCGCAATTTCCGGCAGCGCAGCCGTTCTTCCAAAGTCGTTATGACCCGCCCCTGGTGCTCTGTCACGGAGTTGGCATGTCGTGTGTATTGGGAATTGAAACAACCTGTGATGAAACCGCTTGTGCGGTGGTCGAAGATGGGCGGATTGTGCGATCGAATGTTATCCGGACGCAAATTGATCTGCATCAGAAATATGGAGGCGTGGTGCCGGAGATTGCGGCCCGGGCGCACATTGAATGGCTCAATGACATTGTGGCCGAGGCGATGAAAATGGCGGGGGTTAAGGCGGAAGATATTTCCGGAATTGCCGTAGCAAATTGCCCGGGACTTGTGGGGTGCCTGCTGGTGGGTGTCTCGGCGGCCAAGGCATTGGCTTTTGCGTGGGATAAGCCGCTGGTGGGGGTGAATCACGTGCATGCGCACTTGTACGCGGGTTGCCTGATTCCGCCGCAGAGCGTTGAGAATGCATCTGGGGTATTCCCGGAACCGCCAGCGTTGCCGGCGTTGGGGCTGGTGATTTCCGGGGGGCATACGACGTTGTATGAGGTGCAGGCGTTTAATTCGCTGCGCCGCCTGGGTGCGACGATTGACGATGCGGTGGGGGAGGCATTTGATAAAGTTGCGGCCATTCTGCAACTGGGTTATCCCGGCGGCCCGCTGGTGGAGAATTTGGCACGGAGCGGTCGCGCCAATGAGGTGAAATTTCCCTTGTCTCTTCTGGGGAAGCAATCGCTGGATTTCTCGTTCAGCGGGATAAAAACGGCGGTTTTATATCATGTTAATGGTCAGGGCGGAGCACAGCGCACCAGCGCGGATTTAACGCCGCAGCAGCGGGCGGATACCGCGGCGGCATTTCAGCGGGTAGTGGCGGAGATATTGGAAATTAAGGTATGCCGGGCGATGGAAGTGACAAATCCGCGATCTTTGATTGTCGGTGGCGGTGTTTCAGCTAATGCGTGCATTCGGAGTGGTTTACAGCGCGTGGCGGATGCGGCGAACATACGGCTATATTTGCCGCCCATGGCGTATTGTACGGATAATGCCGCCATGATCGCGGGCTTGGGGGCGCAGCTTTTGGAATCCGGACAACGTGCGGATTTGGATTTATCGGCGATAGCGACGGGGTAGCGACGCAGGTTACGGGTTACAGGGGACAAGGTTACAGTGTCAAGGAAGCGCTGCGCGGCCAAATGCCAGATCCGTCGCAACCCGGCGATTACTCGGACAGGCTCCTAGGAGTTAGAAGATGACGAAGGTTACGGGTTATGGGTTACAAGGGACGGCCGGCGGCGAGCACTGAGCATCGGGCATCTCGCATATAGCATTTTCTGGAAGGGCTGCGCTTTCAGTTGGCCCGGCAGGATAAACCTGCCGGCTCGCTTGGTCTTCTAACTCCTGCGTACTCGTACAACTTCTAACTCCTCGCTTCTAACTTCTTCCCCGGTTTCCGGTTCCGGTGCTGGCGGGAAATATTTTTTCAATATTAAGCTTGTATTAGCCGATCAAAAATGTTATGAAGAAGTTGTGATTTCGACTTCTCTTTTTTTTGGGAGGTTACCATGCCGCATCGGCGCACCAGTGGTTCTAAAGTTCGTTCCCATAAATTTGGTTTTAATAAGGCAAGTTTCCAGCAGCGGAAAGTAGCGCGGCTTGAAGGGCGTCGGGCGCTATCAAGCCTTCCGCGAGAGGAATAAATTGTGATGTTGCGATATAATGCCGCCTGATTTTGCAGCGTTCCTCTGATGAGGAATTCTATACCATGGAGGCATTGTATATGGCGGCACCGGTTCGCAGCAGCAATGACACACATTTACCCCGCAGCACCATCTTGGTGGTGGATGACAATCCGCCGAATGTTGAGCTGATCCAAGCCTATCTGGAGTCCATGGATTGCACAACGGAGGTGGCGGTGGATGGCGTGGATGCTTTGGCCAAGGTGCCCAAAGTCATGCCGGATTTAATTATTCTGGATGTTATGATGCCGCGCATGAGTGGCTTTGAAGTTTGCCGAAAACTCAAATCCGATGCCCGTTTCCGGGACATACCCATTCTAATGATTACCGCGCTGAACGAATTAGGGGATATTGAGCGCGGAGTGGAAAGTGGGACCGATGATTTTCTCACCAAGCCGGTCAATAAGCTTGAGTTGCTCACGCGGGTAAAAAGTCTTTTACGGGTGCGGCATCTGAAGGGGCAACTGGAGCGAACCTTAGCATATTTGCATGAAATTGAGGCCAATGAGCCGCGGCGGCCGCAAGGGTAGAAGGCTCTGCCGGTATGGCAGCGATCATTTGGATGGTTCTGTCGGCACTGGACTGGGTGGGCGGTGAATTCAGTTCGACGTTTGACTGTATTGCAAGTTCTAGGCTATAAAACACCGTGCGGGTGCGGTTTATCCGTAGGAAAGTGCTGGCTCAGGCGGCAGAAATAATACTCCGATTTAGGTAAGCGAGAAGTTGATGCTACGTTTTCAGGTTTTCCGAGATGGCCAGGCACCCACAGAGCTGGATTTAAGCTCGGCTTACCTTGTCGGCTCCGATAGCGTGCCGATCCGCGGCGAATTGGCATACGTGGATGGTGAAATTCGATGTCGCAAGCGCCCGGCGGGGCCGGCGGCGCTGACATTAATGTGGGATGTGCGGAATTTTGGCACTATTATGCTGGAGACGGTTCGTCTGCCGGAACGCAGTCAGCCCTATGTGCTAAATGTTGAATTGGCCCGTAATCGTATGATGCGGCTTTTGCAAAAGCGGGAAGATTGGGGGCTTTTGGATATTCCTGAGGCTCAGGCGGTCAATCAGAAATTTAATGAAGCCCGTGAATTGCTCATCGAAGCGATGGAAAACCTGGAAAATCCACCCTTGGCCGCCAAATTTGCCGACAAGTGCCTGGCCATTGCGGTTCCCGCCTCGGAGCAAACGGCTCTGGTTCATGCGGAATTGCTTTTGCAGCGTCGCATCAGCACGCGGGCCTTTCCAAAAAATGTTTTTGGTCTGGCGGCTGCGCCGGAGCGGTCGGATGAGGCGTACCGCCGAAAGTTGGCTGCCGCGGGCGAGTTTGTCTATCTCCCGATGACCTGGAAATTCATGGAACCACAGGAGCAGACCTTTAATGCCGCGCCTATGGATAATTGGGTTGAATATCTTCGGCAGGCCAAGCTGCCCATCGTGGCCGGCCCGCTGGTGCATTTTTCCGAAGCGGCAATTCCTGATTGGCTTTATATCTGGGAGCATGATTACGAAACCGTGCGCGGCTTGCTTTACGAGCATATTGAACGGGTGGTGCAGCGCTATGGCCCCAACGTGGTTCTGTGGAATGTGCTAAGCGGACTGCATGTGAATTCCCATTTTTCCTTTACGTTTGATCAACTCATGGATCTTACGCGTATGGCCATTACGCTGGTCAAAAAGTTGATACCCAACGCCCAAACCATGATTGAGATCACTCAGCCATGGGGCGAATATTATGCCAAAAATCAGCGCAGCATTCCCCCGATGATTTACGCCGAAATGGCGGTGCAAAGCGGCATCCCGTTTGATATTTTTGGAGTGCAGGTCTGTTTTGGCGCGCCGCGTGACGGCGGTTGGCAGCGGGACTTGTTTCAGGTCAGTGCGATGTTGGATCGGTTTGCCGCTTTGGGCAAACCGGTTGTCATAAGCCGCATGGGGGTTCCGAGCAATCAACCCGATAAAAATGCGGCTGCGGGATTGTGGCGTAAGCCGTGGAACGATCAATTGCAGAGCAAATGGCTCGAAGCGTTGTCTAATATTGTGCTTTCCAAGCCCTTTGTGGAAGCTATGACCTGGGCAGATGTTGTTGATTCAGAAACTGGTTCTATGCTGGGCGGTGGTTTACTTACCGCGGATTTAACAGCCAAACCGTCCATGCAGACTTGGCTGGCCATGCGCCGCGCTGTTTTGGCCGTACGCCAGGGGGCACAGAAAACACCGGCCGCTGCCGCTGCCAGTAAAGCTGTTCCAGGGAGCACTGCGTAGCGTGCGTTGCTACGCGGCCGATTTTGGAAGCAGAAAATTTGGAGACATCCGCACGGCTGATCCTGTAAAGAGATGGGTGGATGATGAGAGCAAATAATGCCGGTTCCTCTGACCACGTTAGCGAGATACGCGGCCCAGCGACTTGGGATGATGCATCGCTGGGACCGGGGCGTGATCGTGGGAGCTTTTCCAACTGCTTGCCCGCGGCCTGTGACGGAAAATCACCGCCGGCATTATTTTCTATAGCCATTGCGGTTGCCATTGTGCTTCTATCAATGGCCCTGAGCCTCACGCGACGAGTTGCAAATAATCAATATTCGCCGGGGTTTGCTGCGCGTGCTACACAAACCAAGATCGATCCCAACACGGCGAGTTGGGCGTCGCTGGTTCGAATTCCCGGTATCGGGCCGGCACGGGCTGAGAAACTCCTGGCATGGCGCAATGGGCATTTAACCAAAGCGACGCCCGTTGTGTTTAAGAATTTGCAAGATTTGCGGCATATCCGGTCGTTTGGCCCGAAAACGCTTTTGAATATCGCACGCTTCCTGCGATTTCCAACGCGCCGATCCGCCGGCGGGGTCACGGTAGTCAAGAGTCCTGACCGAGCTTCAGTTCCAGCGCCTTAACCAAAGCGTCCCGCGCACTGGGCAGGGGGCCGGGCAGGCGGCAACCCGCGGCTCGGGCGTGGCCGCCACCACCAAATTCCCGGCACACCTCGTTCACATCGACCGTGTGTTTGCTGCGGAGGCTGGCGCGGATTTTTCCTTCGGGAGTTTCACTGAGAAATACGGAGCATACCACGCTGCCAACCATCATCGGAATGTCGATAAGCCCCTCTGTTTCCCAAGTTTCAGCCTGGGCTTCGGCGATGGCCTGATTTGATAATTCCATCGACGCGATCCGATCCTGGGCGTAAAAAGTGATCCGTTCCACCGCGTGACTTAGCAGCACCAGCTTGGATTTTCTTTCGCTTTGCATCAACCGGCCCCACAGCTCCGATGGCGAAGCACCGGCGGCCAATAATTTTGCGGCGATTTCATGCGTGCGCGGTGTTACACTGTCAAAGCGAAACCATCCGGTATCGCCCACCAAGCCGGCCAGTAAGGCGGTTGCCATAGGTTTGCTTAGCGCAACGCCCAGCCGTTCGCCTAACTGTGCAACAATCTCCACGCACGCTGCGGCAGAGGTGTCCCGGTAAATCAGGTCGTGCGGTAAATCACCGGAAATGTGATGATCCAGAATCAGGACCTTGGAAGCGCACGACGCCAGAAAAGCGCTGGCCGGCTCAAGTTGCTGCCGGGCGGAGGTATCTACAACCAGGATGCGATCCGCAGAAATGCCCGCTGCCTTCTCGGGCGTATACTCAATGCATGAGTGGGGCAGCATATTGAGGAGAAATTGCAGCGGCGGCGGTATCGGCGGCAGGCACATCCCATATACTTTTTTCCCCAGCGCTGAAAGCATCAGGGCGGCACCTACCTGAGAGCCGATGGCATCCGGATCAGGTCGAGCGTGGGTGAAAATCGCCACGCTTTTGGCACTCTGCAAGGCATCGGCAATTGCGGTAAGTTCATTTTCCGGCATTATTTTCCTTTCGGTCGCTTTCACCACAGGTTATCGGATTCGCCACGTCGACCAGATCGCTCTGATGCGGCATAACAGCATTTCCGTGTGTTTCAGTTGACGGTCTCACGCGGGTTGCGCTATCCGCGACCTGCCGGCGTATCTGCTCCACATCGCGCTGTATCTGTGCCTTAAGTGCTTCGATGCCGGAAAACCTATATTGGTCCCGGAGCCAGCGGGTAAATTGCACGTCCACCTGCTGATCATAAACTGAACCGGAAAAATCCAGCACAAATGCTTCAACGGTCAGTGTTGTGCCATTAAAAGTTGGATTATTTCCAACACTTATGGCCGCCGGATAAGTCTGTTCCGCGATGATCGCCTGGCCGGCATAAACTCCCGGAGCGGGCAGCAACTGTTCGCACTGGATATTAAGGGTCGGATATCCGATGGTTGTCCCGCGTCCGGCCCCGCGGGATACTGTTCCCCGCAGACAGTAGGGGCGGCCCATTAAGCGCGTGGCATCGGCGACGCGGCCCTGGCTAATCAGCCATCGGATCAGACTGCTGCTGACATCCACTTGCGATAAGTCCTGCAATACGGCCTGTTGTGTGGGCACGATGATGGTTTCCCAGCCGAAGCTTTGGCCGTTATCCTGTAACGTATTTACAGTCCCCTGCGCTGCTTTGCCGAAGGTAAAGTTGCCTCCCTCCACAACGACTTTTGCCGCTATGGTTTTGACCATGATGTTCTGCATGAATTCATCCGCAGTCATATCGAGAAAATCCTGATCCGTTTTTACCACCCACAACACATCGGGCTCAAAGCGCCGGAGTATTTCCATGCGTTGCGTAACAGTCATAAGGGGGCACCGGGGGAGGTTGGGTCGCAAAATATGCAGGGGATGCGGATGAAAGGTCATGACCACAAAATGCAGATTCCGCTTGCGCGCAATACTTTTTGCATCGGCAAGCATTCGTTGGTGCCCCAGATGAACGCCATCAAAATTTCCCACACACAAAACCGATTGTTTTGCGCCGGCGGGAAACTCAGTTGCATGATTAATCAGCCACATGTGTAAAAGTATATGGAACCGCCTCAAAGACGCAATGTTTGTTGCAGTGTATCGCCGCCGCCATCCCACTGATACAACAGTCGCAGCACAGGGCAATCAGCGCTCAAATAGGAAGCTCGGAAACTCGTGTGCTACGCTTCACGCCTTGCCACAGATCCATTGATCCATCTCTGCGGCGGCCAGGGCATCGGGCCGCTGGACGGGCGGGTGCTTCATGAGTGCGGCGGAAACTTCTTTCAGAGGGCCGCCCGTGTTTCGGTGCAACGCCAACGCCGCGCAACGCACGGCATCAACCACAATGCCGGCACTGTTGGGCGAGTCATCGACGGATAATTTAAGGTCCAATTCCATGGGCAAGCCGCCGAATCCGCGTACATTCATCCGGACATAGCAGACCTTGTTATCTTGCAAGAACGGAATGTAGTCTGATGGGCCGATATGAATATGTTCCTGATCCAGGGCGGTTTTAAGCTGACTGTTAACCGCTTCAGTTTTGCTGATTTTTTTACTGCCCAGGCGGCTGCGTTCAAGCATATTGAGAAAATCGGTATTGCCGCCGACATTTAATTGATAACTGGAATCAATGGTAAATCCCCGGCTTTCCGCCAGAGCCATGAGTTGCCGATGAACAATGGTGGCGCCAAATTGTGATTTAATGTCATCACCAATTAATGGAATATGGGCCTTGGCAAAGCGCGCGGCCCAAGTGCTGTCACTGGCGATAAACGCCGGTATGCAGTTTACCATCGCGATACGCGTATCCAAGCAGGCCTGGGCATAAAGCTCCGATGCTTTTTGTGAGCCCACCGGCAGATAATTTACCAGCACATTGGCGCGGGTTTCCTGCAAAACTGTTATCACATCCGCCAGCGTGGCAGTATTTGCGTCGGAACTGGCCGCGACCCTATGCCGCTGATCAAAAGTCTTCAAGTGATCCGCCACGCCGTCGCCGATTGGCCCGGCGAACACGCGTGCGCCATGATCCTCCGGATCCGAACAAAACACCCGTGCGTTGTTGGGCGGTGCAAAAATGGCTTGCGCCAAGGGCTTTCCGATTTTCCGTTCATCAACATCAAATGCACAGGCCAACGTAATATCGCCCACGGAAAGCCCGGCAATGTCGGGGTGCATCAGTCCAATGGTTGATCCGCTGCGGCGATACCAAGTTAGTCCCTGAATCAATGAGCTGGCGCAATTACCTACGCCGACAATCGCCAAGCGTGGTGGTGAAATAGACATTAAAACTCCTGCCGCGGTGGCCCGCGGTCAAACCGTACCAAAAATACTCTGGGTTATCGATCCACGGTGTCCAGGATGAGACAGGCGTAGGATGTTACAAGCGGGGCACTGAACTCCAGCCAGCGCGGGCTCCACTTATTCTTCCATGAGCCATTGGGATTCTGGAGAGATTTTAATTTCGCCCGTATTTCCGAGCGCCAATTGTGGGGAATGCCATTGTCGTCAGTAATACTTTTGATATGCAGGGCGTGAAGCGCCCGGGTGAACATGAGATAATAGTAAAATAATCCCATCCGGCTGCCGCCGGTGCCTGGATTGGAATTCAACGTCCAATTGGCCCGAATCCACTTGACCGCGGCAATGACGCGCGGATCTTTGCGCGTTAATCCGCAATAAACCATGCTTTTTAGGCCGCTATAAGTCATGCTCCCATAGGGAGTCCACTGGCTGTTTAGATCGGCCTTGGCATGTGACGCTCCCCGCAGCGTATCGTGATTTCCCATGCTGCTGCCGCCGCCGTCTACCGGTGTATAAATGAAACCGCCATTGTGCGTTCCCTTGGCCCAGGCCATGGAGTTTGTTTCACTATTTTCCTGGCAGTGGGTTACGAATACCAGCGCCGCCTTCATGGCGGGATTACTGGTCGGCACGCCGCTGTCATGCAATGCCTGAATAAAGAAAGAGGTATTCGATAAATCGGGACGGTCATGGCCATATCCAACGCCGCCGTACCAACTGCTATCCGGAGTGATGATCTTCCCCGCAGCGTTCATTTGTCCGGACAGGTGCTGCAGCGACATAAGATAATGTTGCGCCGCTTTTATCTGCGATGCGTATTGTTTATGCGGCAGTATCGCCAACGTGGAAAGGACTATCGACGTATTGTAGTTTTCCAGCAACTCCCGGACGTAGAACCCGCCGTTAGGCTGGCGAAATGATTCAATATACTTCATGGCCTTAACAACCACGGGATTACTTACTGGAATGCCCGCCCCCACCATGGCTTTGACCGCCAGCGCGGTGACGGCGGGGCCGACCTGCGGCACCCAACCGCCGTTGGAGGCCTGCGTTGCCATCAGATATTTCAAGCCTTTTCCTAAAACCGGATCGGTTTTATAAAAAGGCTTGGCTGCGGCGAAAATGGGAGATGCCATGCCCATGAACAATACACAGAATAGGGCCATCGTCAGCTTGCCGTTTTCCATTGTGAAACTCCTTAAAAAAACAGTGCTTATATTGAATTATTTCCGCGTCACCTGATCCAAGGATAAAACCGCGTAGGTTGTTGCCATCACGGGATTACCTTCCAGCCACGCGCCGTCGGTGATATTCTTCCAACTGCCATTGGAGCGACAACGCCGGGCCAGGGCCGCTACCAGATCACGCCGCCAATTATGGCTTACGCCGTCAGCATCAACGACGCGTGCGCGACCGGTGGCTCGTAAAACCCTGGCGAATACCACATAGTAATAGTATAACCCCTGCGAACCATTTTCCGCGGGATTGTGGTTCAAGGCATAGTGGGCGGATATCCAATGCGAGAGATGTACCACGCGCCGGTCGCGTGCCTGCAAACCGGCGTAAATCATACTCTTGAGTTGGGCGTAGGTGATTGAGCCGTATTGCGTTAGTACCGCGTCAGCACGACGCTCGTGCGGATCCAGCGCCTTGCCGGATATCCATAAACCTGCGGTTATCTGCCGCGAAACCGTTTTTTCCGACTGCGCGAATCGGTTTCCGAGCATCCGCGACCGGAAAAGAGAGCGGTGCACGTACCAGGCCCCATCTGATCCGGGAGGTGCCATGGATGTATGGAGTTGCTGATGCAGAAAAGCCAAGCCCCGGCGAGCCTGTCTTTGATATCGGGGTCCTGGCAGCATAGAAAGCGTACGCAGGACAATGGCGGTGTTGTAAGCCGGTTCGATATTGTTATAAAAGCCCCCGTCCGATCGGCGGTTACTTTCAATAAAACGCAATCCGCGTTGAACATGAATGTTGCTGGCGGATGTTCCAGCCTCTAAAAATCCACGTACCACCAAAGCGGTAATCGCTGGTCCATACCGTCCGAGCCATGCGCCACTGGTGTTCTGCCGGCGTCCTAAATAAGTCAAACCACCTTGGGCGAGTTGTTCGGCCTGCTGACGGATGTTGTCTTCGCCCCGCAATCCGGAGGTCGTGCCAGATAACGCATGTTCCGGTGAGGCTAAGGTGATCATGGAGGCCGGCATAAGTATCAGCATCATTCCCGCAACGGCCCCAACGTACCACCTCCACGAGCAGTCCGCCGCGGTGCTATTACCCTGCGTCAGAAGACGATTCATGCGTAAGTAAAAGTCGGATCGCCGCCCAAACAGTGCTGTCGCGGGAAAGAACGTATCGGAGCTGTTTTGCAACCCCCGGGCAAGCTGCAGCATGGTGGTAATATAGGTGTCAGGGGATTCGGCCATCGCGGCGGCTGATTGATCCGCCAGAAATTCCTGGTTCAGGCGGATGCGGCGGGAAAGAATCCACAGCATGGGGTGGAAAAATAGCGGCACCGCGACCACGGCGATGATAATCCGCCAGATGGTATCACCGCGGACAATATGCGTCAGCTCATGCGTCAAGGTCATGCGAATCATGGAGGCATCCGCGCTGCGAAAACTTTTGGGCAGTAAAATAACCGGATGTAAAACTCCAAAGGCCGTGGGAGTTTGTATCTCATCGGATACCCGTATGACCGTGGATTTGAGATTTCTGCGTAGCGGGCCTGCGGGCGCAAGCGACTCAAAAGGAAAATCTGCGGAAAACGGTGTCGCTTTCGCCGCCGCTTTCCGTAAGAGTTGCCAGCCCAGAACCAGCCTTCCAGCAACCAATACCACGCCCAGTAGGTAGGCTCCGGCGATATAGTCCGGCCACCCATGCAGGCAGGCTCGCCAAAATGAGCTGCTCTTATTCTGCATTGGCGGTCTGCGGAGAGTCGGCAACATATTACTTCGGCGGCCGCTGTTATTCTGCGGTGTCAGCCCAATATGAAAACTTTCCGCCGTAATGGAAGATTTGGCGGTATCGGCAGCTGGCAACCATCGCAGGAACAGGTGGGGAAACCCCGGCAGCGCTGTGAGCATCATAGCGGCCAAGGCTGCGATCACGGCTAATTCACCGACCCGCTGCCGTCGCGCCGGATTCCGAAACATCAGCATGGCCGCAAAGCCCGACGCCAGCACAATGCTGACGATCAAGGCGCTATCCAGAAGCCACAGGTCGAAGCCAATCATAAATGTGCCCGTCAATCCAATCCGGAATCGGCCTGCCGCGAACTTCGGGCGGCCCGCAATTTCTTTTCCAGGTCTTCAATTTCCTCAATCGAAAGTCCCGCAACTTCCACGGCATTGAGCACCAGTTGATCTACCGCACCGTCAAATATCCGGTTGAGAAACCGCGACAGCACTTTGCCTCGGCTGTAAAGCGGACGATAGACAAAAGCCCTGCCCTGCAGTTTGTGGGAGACCAGCCCTTTTTCCTCCATCATTCGGAGAAAGGTCTGGACCGTGTTCTGGGCGATGTCTTCGCGCTGACGCATATATTCGTAGACGCGCCGCACGGTGGCTTGACGCATATTCCAGAGGATTTTGAGGATTTCCAGCTCGCGCTCAGTGGGACCGTCGCTATTTGCCATACTAATCACCTAGAAAATTAGGTTATCAAAACAATTCCGCCATGTCAATAACACCGCGCTCAAAAATTAACGCTGATTCGAACCATCGCGATCAATGCGGCCGGATATATCCCGCCGCCCGTATTGGTGAAGTACTGCACGTCAGGTTGAGCCGTCACGCCCCGGACAAGGTAATATTCGTAGAAGCACTCGGTTGCCATCTCATAAGGCTTTGGCAGTTGCGCGTGCGAACTTACATGCGCCCAATCAAGACCCACCGCGATTTTATCTTCGGGCCGGTCAGGAATAATTCCAGCTCCCAGCAAGCCCGCTTGAATGGAATAGTCGATCTCGCTTACACGGGGGTCATTACCCGTGAAGTTTCCCCAGACTGCCACGCGCTGATCCGCCTTCGCGGTCCGCCACAATGTTTGATCGATAAATGCCCACGCCCCGCCCGTGCCGGATTGTGCGCCGCCATTGAGGGTCGGCAATTGGCCGGTGCGCCAAAAAGCTCCAATTCCCACCGTACCAGGCAGGCTGCCGGCGCGCTGGTAGGTGTGATCCAGTTCAATGTTCAATGATGTTCCGCTGGGTTCATCAACAGTCGCAAGTGTGTTGAGCGCAGCATCCAGAGTTGTCGGATGCGCGCGTCCGTTAAACAATGCACCGAGAATCAAGGTGGTTCCAGGTATCGCCGTGACAAATGCCGCCAAGCCGGGTGCTTGGGAGGGTGGGGCGTTTTGCAATGTCAGCGGAGCATCGGGTGCCGATGGATTGATGAAATCAGTGGCGTCCACCGGAATATCAAAAATATTATTGGCG
>DAHXLH010000123.1:0-5257 GCA_027366115.1 Phycisphaerales bacterium | reverse complement strand
GATGGGCCGGAACCGTCGGCCATCATCATCGACCCGCATACCACACGAAAAGTTCCACGCAGCAAACTGGCACAGGCATTGAAAGATGAGATGATTACGCGGCTTTCCGCACCGTAAAACTGCGGGCCATCTGGCATTTAGCATTTAGCATGGTGCGAGAGCGAAGCGATTCCAAAATCTTCCAACCTCTAACTCCCGGCTCCTGCATCCTCACCTATCACCTGCGCCCCGGCTGTTACCTGGATACGCGTCTGTGCCTCGCACCACCCTCAGGCACAACAACCCTCAGGCCCATAATTAGCAAGCATCTGGTACTATACTTAGGAACGGACTAGAGTCCGGAACTTGGTCACCGACTCGGAGATGCAGACATGTCGCAATTCATGGGCAGCTTTTCGGACGATTCCGACAACAGCATTCCTTTAGCCTCCGATCAGCCAACGGCTGCAGTTCCGGCTCCAACACCATCGCCGGTGCCTCAAGTACAAAGTGCCCCAGGCGCGGCAGGTCCTCGTGTAATGGCTTCCGATGTGCAGACAGTCGAACAACTCGCACGGGCTTATCAGGCCATCACCGAGCAGTTAAGCAAATATATCGTGGGGCAGGCGGAAGTTATCGAGCAGGTGCTCACCGCCATGTTCTGCCAAGGCCATGTACTGTTAGTGGGTGTGCCGGGCCTGGCCAAGACCATGCTGGTTAAGACCATCAGCGATGTGCTGCAGCTTGATTTCAAACGCGTGCAATTCACCCCTGATTTAATGCCCTCGGATATCACCGGTACCGATGTGCTGGAAGAAGATAAAAGCACCGGCAAGCGGGCGTTCAGGTTTGTCCGTGGCCCGATTTTCGCCAACATTGTTCTGGCCGATGAAATCAACCGCACTCCGCCCAAAACGCAGGCCGCCCTGCTGGAAGCCATGCAGGAGCGCAGCGTCACCGTCGGCGAGACCACCTTTGAATTGCCGCAACCATTTTTTGTTCTGGCAACCCAGAATCCCATCGAGCAGGAAGGCACGTACCCGCTGCCCGAAGCGCAGCTGGACCGCTTCATGTTCATGACTCTGGTGAACTACCCGAAGCCGGACGAGGAAATACAGATCATGAAACAGGCGACAGCCGTTTATCGCCCCGCCCTGTCACGACTACTGGATGCCCAAACGATTCTGCATTTGCAGCAGGTGGTGCGGCGCGTGCCGGTGGCGGATCATGTGTATCAGTTTGCGCGTGACCTGGTGCGCGCCACGCGCCCATGCGAAGCCGAAGCTAAACCGTGGCTCAATGATTTGGTGCAATGGGGCGCCGGGCCGCGCGCCAGTATTTACCTGATCATGGCCGGTAAGGCCCGCGCTATTTTGCATGGGCGAATGCACGTGAACACGGATGACATTATCCAGGTGGCCCATCCTGTCTTGCGCCATCGCATTCTGACCACTTTCAGTGCTGAAGCGCAGGGCATGACCAGTGATAAAATTATTGACCGTCTGCTGACCGAACTGCCGGGCATTACCGCAAAATAAAATAAAGCGGGGGGGTAGTTTTGGTGAGCCTACGCCCAGTGTGGCATCAGCAACTTAGATGGAACTAGCGCCAATGACCGCAGGACAATCCAACACGATGCCAATGCCGGGCCACCAAGCCGCAACGACCCTGCTGGATCCGAACATGCTGTCCAAAATCAGCCGGTTGGATATGGTGGCCCGACAAGTGATGGACGGATACGTACAGGGCATGCACAAATCCAAGCACATTGATTTTGCCATTGATTTCGCACAGCATCGCCAATATGTGCCCGGCGATGATGTGAAACGCATTGACTGGCGGCTTTTGGCTAAATCGGATCGCTATTACATTAAACAATATGAAGTGACCACCAACCTGCGGGCGTTTATTATTCTCGATTGCAGCGGGTCCATGGCATATCGTGGAAAGGCGGCGCTGTCCAAATATCGCTACGGCCAATTCATGGCTGCGAGTCTGGCCTATCTCACGCTGCATCAACAGGATTCCGTCGGCCTGATTACCATGGATAACACCATCAAGGATTTTATCCCACCGCGCTCCACACCCTCGCATCTTATTAACGTCGTCAACGCTCTGGAAGCTCGCCAGCCTGGCGGGGAATCCAGCCTGGCCGCGCTGCTGCATCAAGTTGCCCAGCAGATTACCCACCGTGGCCTGGTGATTATTATCAGCGATTTTTTTGAAAATCCCGAGGCGCTGGTCAGCGCGTTGCATCATTTCCGTCACCAGCGGCATGAGGTGTTGATGCTCCACGTGATGAATGACGATGAACTGAATTTCCCGTTTCGCAAATGGACGCTTTTTCAAAACATGGAATTGCCCGGGCATCGCCTCCGGCTGGATCCGGCGATGATGCGCCGGCAATATCTGGATAATTTGCGCCGCCATCTGACCACGCTGCGGAATACCGCGGCAGGTTTGAATATCAGCTACAGCCTGTTCAATACCTCCAGCCCTTTTGATAATGCGTTGTCGGAATATCTGGCCAATCGGATGAAAGGGCGCCGAGCATGACGAGGGCCGCGCATCATGTTTGAAATTCCCTGGATGCTTACCGGACTGGTGGCCATCGGCATTCCTATTGCCATTCACCTGCTGCATCGGCAGAAAACCACGCCGATCAACTGGGGTGCCATGATGTTTCTTCAAGCCAGCGATGTGCTGAAGAAAAAACGCCGTAATCTTGATCACTGGCTTTTGCTGCTGGTGCGCATTGCCATTCTGCTGCTGCTGGTCTTGCTCCTGGCGTGGCCGATTCTGCCGGCGGGAGCTGTCAAACAATTGGCGGGCGGCTCATCGGCGGATGTGGTAATTGTGCTGGATCACAGCATTTCCACGGGCATTCTGGACGGGCGACGGACCGTATTCGCTCATGAAATTGCCGCGGCCAAGCGGATCGCCGGTAAGTTAAGCCGACAGGATACACTTTCGATGGTCATTGCCGGCCACCGCCCTTACAGCCTGACCCAGTTCCCCGTTCCAGTCTCAGACAATGCCGAGGTGCGAAGCAAACTATTCTCTCCCCTCTATCAGTTGCCCATGGGGATGGCGGGTGCCTCCATCCCCGCGGCGATTCAACAAGCCCGTCGGGCGGCGCGGCGCGGAGCCTTGTTTGATAAAGTGATTTTTGTTGTTTCTGATCAGCGGGTAGTATCCTGGCAGCCCCGCCATTCCGCGGAATGGAAGGCCGCCTATGGCGGAAAAAGTGCGGGAAAGCAACTGGCGGTATTTGATTTGCCGGTCATCGCCCATAGTGCCCTGTCCGATATTGCAATCGGGCCGTTGCACATTGAACCATTATTTCCCGCCGCGGGTCGGCGCGTAACTGTGCTCTTCAGCGTCAGTAATTCCGGCCCCTTATCGGTGGCATCTATTCCCATTGATCTGTTATATGACGGCACGCCGATGGATCACATTATGATCCCTCGCCTGCAGGCCGGGCGCAGCACTACCGGAATTATGCACCTGCGCGTCGCCTCGGCAGGATCCCACTGGATAACCGTGCGCACGGGAATTCAGGACGCATTGGCGGCGGATAACCAGTCCACGGCCGTGATTCAGGCCTGGAAACATATTCCGGTATTAATTATTGACAGCCAACTGGGGGCCGTCGGCCGTTTCCGCGCCAGCCGATATATCAGCGCCGCCCTGCAACCTTCGACATCCGCGCGCCTCGGGCTGGCACAACCTGTGGTGAGGAGTGTCAGCAGCGCGCAGCATGTGCCATTAAGCAAATATCAGGTAGTCATTGTCAATGATCCATCGACTCTGCCCACCGGATTGATTTCCCGACTCCATGCACTTGCCCGTTCCGGCAAAGGAGTCTGGTTTATCCTGGGCCGCAATGCCAGTCAAGATTTTGTGAATTCTCAATTGCCGTCAGGCGGGTTTGCCATTGGCACACTGGGAAAGGTGCAATCGGCCGGCAAGCACCATCCGATTATTGTGATCCGCGATGCCGCCAGCCCGCTGTTACGCCCTTTGCGGGAACTGCATCGCAACGCCATCGTGGGTGTTACGCTCCTGAAGTGGAACACCCTTATTCCGGCCGATGCCGGGGAAAAGGTTTTGCTGGCCACCGCACGGGGGGCACCCCTGATGTTAGCACAAAGCGTGGGAGATTCTGGCGGCCAGGTCGTGATCTGGACCACCGGCGTTGATGGGCATTGGAATGATTGGCCTCTTCAAGCCGGAAGCTTTTTGCCGCTGGTCAATCAGACCGTGTATGAATTGGCCATGGGTGCCAAGCGCCTGACCGATCGGCCCTATATCAATCCCGGTGCGCCAATTGTCTGGACCGGTTCAGACAAGCCCGCTATTGAATCCGCGACGATTCTGGATCCTCACGGCCTGATCCATTCGGTAACGCCCCAGCTTATTACCGGCGGACACTATCTTGTGACGTGGAATCACACCGGGTTGCCCGGCTTATATACCCTGTCCTTCAAACCCGCGAAAAGCCGGGCCAATGTCTACTTCAATGTGAATATCAATCGCAGCAACCTGAATCCTGCCACGCTTTCCGCAGCGGATATGCAATGGCTCACAAGTCACGATTATATTCGCAAGCAGATTAGTACCCGTGAGATCGCCACGGCGCTAGGCACGGTGAGCCGCAATTTCAGCCTCTGGCCGATTCTGGCCATACTGGTGTTATTGATGTTGCTGGTGGAGGCGTGGCTGTGCCGGAACATGGCGCAGTTGATCCGCCCGGCCGATCTGCCGGCAAATGAGTTACCGGCGATGAGTCTTTTGTAAGACAGAAAAAGGAATGAACGCTTGGCCCAAGCGCCCGAACAATCTCCGCACGGTCACATGCACCTGATGCTGCATGCAACCATGCCGCTGTGGCTGCTGGCAATTGTTGCTCTGTTGGCTCTGGCATTAATTATCTATATGTATCAACAGCAACGGGATCTGGCACCGCCGCGAACGATTATCACATTGACGCTGCTGCGCGTCGCCATGGTGCTGTTGGCCCTGTTGGCCCTGGCCGGCCCCGCCCTGCAATGGACGCGCACCCAAACGTCTCCCGGGCAACTTTGGCTGTTACTGGATCACAGCAAATCCATGGGCGTTCACGACAGCCAGGCTGGGCAAGTGTACGCCTTGCGTTGGGCTTGCGCCCTGGGCCGTGTGCCCGGTTACAGCGATGCGCTGGACCGCGGGCTGGCGCAGCTTAGCGCTCTTTCGCAGCAGCTACGCATAATTAAGGATCAGGAAAGCCAGTTTACCG
>DAHXLH010000113.1:0-12563 GCA_027366115.1 Phycisphaerales bacterium | reverse complement strand
CACCGATAAATCCGGATCGACAGAGGGTTGCGTGCTTGAAGTCAAATTATTCATAACGAAAGTGTCGCAAGGATTGTCGGCAACGTCAAACGCCTTGTCCATGTACCCCCAAAAATATTCTTAGTAGCCGGATCGTCCGATAGAGGAGGGGGAACTGGTTCAATTAATGGCCGGAATCGAGCTTGGCGACTTGGATGCCTGAAATCGTGGCCCTATAATTCAGATAAGCGGATGTTCGGCTAAATTGGTGAAAACCCCCGGGGGCTGCGGCAACGTATAGTGTAGAAGACCGGATTTTCGGAAGGAGATTTGCGGCGAATGGAATCCCGCTTAACCAATTCAGCAACGGGGGCAGGTAGTGAAGCGATGGCGATTGCGCCCGCGACTGCTGCGGAAGCCCTGCGCTTGTACGGAACTTGGTTGCGGGCGGTGGCGGTGGCCAGGCTCAAAAGTACGCAGGGTGCGGATGACGTTATGCAGGAAGTGGCGGCCGCGGCTGTCAAGAATTGGTCCACCCTGCAATCGCAAAGTAACGCCAAGCCGTGGTTGTATCGCCTGACGGTGCGGGCGGCCCTGATGCACCGGCGATCTTTGGGTAGAGCACGCAAGCGAATTGCCCAGGCGTCGGAAGTGGCGGTGATGCGGTCGGACGCTTCCCGGCCACCTGATCCGCTGGAAGTCCTGTTAAGTTCAGAACGCGCTGCGATGTTGCGGCAGGCTATGGCCAAATTGCCATCACGGGATACGGAAATGCTTATGATGAAACATGTAGATGATTGTAGTTACAAGGAAATTGCCGCCCGTATGGGCGTGACGCCGGCAGTTGTGGAAATGCGGCTCTTTCGGGCTCGTCAGAAATTGCGACAACTTCTTGCGGCCCAGAAAGTAGATTGACAAGGTAGATCGAAATGAATGGATATTGTTCCGACTGTGTAGAGACGGAGTAAAAACACAATGGCACTTTTTTTCTCACACGCTGATGATACGCATGGCCCCTTGGGGCGGGTAACAGGTCCGCAGGATTCGGACTTGGCTATGGATATGCTTGTCGATGATGAGTTGCCCGAGGAGCGGCGACGGGCATTGCTGGAATCCATTGAGCGTCATCCGGAAGCTTGGCGCAGTTTATCGTTGCACTTTTTAGCCCGGCAGGTGGAACGCCGCGCCGTGCGGGAAATACTGGAAGTGCGCCCGGCAGTACGGCCTGCGACTATTTACCGCATCGACTGGCTTCGCGTGGCCGCGCTGGTGATGATAACAGCCGGGATTTTTGGAGCCGGCGGCTTGTATCTTGGCCGGGGCGGTCAGGGAATGCTGCAAACAGGACCGGCAGGCGGGAGTAATCCGCAGGTTGCGGTGGCACCGTCAGCCCCGCAGCCTCCGCAAGGGTCCATCCAATATATTACACCGGGACTTCCGCCGGGATTTGGCACGCAGGAATCGCCCTCTTTCAGCCCGTCGTATGATCCCTCGAATGTTCGTACCACCGCCTATTCGGAGGCCAATCATATTGTGCTGGTACCCGAAGGCCCCAATAACGTGATGGCTTATCCTGTTGTACCGGTGAATGGTAAGAAACAGACGATTTATTAACGGCTATAAATAGTGAAAATATCATGGTGCATGGCCCAACATTAAAACTTCTTGTCGCCATCGCGACGGCCGCCGGCCTCGCGACAGTAAGGTGTGCAAATGCCGTGCGTGCGGCCGCCGAGGATACCTCCACCCCGGCGGTCGCCGCTTCGGCGACAAGTTCCGTTTCCGCTCCGGTGGCCCAGGCACCGCGCTGGCTGGGCGTAGCAATGGAAAAAATTCCCCCTGTATTCAGCCATTTACTGGGGCTTAAACCCCAGCAGGGTCTTATCGTGCTTCAGGTAATTCCTAACAGCCCCGCTTTCAAGGCCGGTATGCAACCCGGCGACCTTCTTATTACGCTTAATGGGCGGGCGCTGGAGAATCCCTTTGAACTTATCCGTGCGGAAAATCAGTCCGGCCCTACGCCTCCGGCGCTGAATATCACGCTGATCCACGCCGGTGTACGGAAAGCTGTAACGCTTACACCGGTGGATCGTCCGCATCATCTGGTATTTTTTTTCAACCGGCGTCTGGGGCCTGTCGGTGCGTTACCGCCAGGCACCGGATCGCCTGATGATATTCAATCCACCGGCCTTATGACTATCGGGCCGGGGGTCAGGCTCCATATTCCTGCCGCCGGGATCCCTCAAGCGGGTAACGGTCAACCAGACTTAGTTACCTTGCGCCAATCGATTGGCCCTCACGGCGGACGGCACCTGCAGATTCTGTGGCGATCCCGCGCCTACAACATTCAGCCCCACCGCCTGAATCGGCTACCTCCCCCGGTTCAGGCGGTAGCGCGGCTGATTTTACGCAGTCAAAGCCACTCCCTTACGCCCGCCCGTTCACGGTACGTATTGATCCGACAACGCCTGACAGAAGTAAAAGCGATGATCCACAACCTGCGACTACAGGAAAAATCCTTGGAAGCACAGGCCCTGAAATGCGCGCCACCCACTGCAGCAAAATAGTAATTCCCCGGCACTTACCGGGCAGTTGTTTGACGCTCTAATTTTCATATTCCATGACAACGAGTCATAAATAGTATGCCGTCTATTCCCGCACCAGCGAGTCTAAACGTAAGGTGCATTGGCGGTGATTTTTCTGTTGCCCGCTTGAAACTGATAACTTTATGGCGTAAAGTAATACTAGGTAACGGCGATCCCACACAGGAGCATAACCTGCAATTTGGTGCAGCGGTTGAACGCCCCGTGGATTGGCCGCAAAGATAGTGATTTATGGAACTGCGTGACGCGCTATCGCAAATTGATGAAATCCGTTCGCATGTGGCATTAAGCCAGGTGTGTCGCGGATACCGCAGTTTCAGCGCGGTGGCTTCCGGAATTATTGCGGTTGTGGCGGCAGCAGTTCAACAGCGTTATGTCGAGCATCCCGCAGCGCACCCCGGTGCTTATTTATGGATTTGGGTAGGCGCGGCGGCGGTGAGCTTAACGCTTATCGGTGTGGAAATGACGTGGCGGTGTCGCCACATGAATTCGCCGATGCAGACCCGTCTGACACTTCTGGCCGTGGAAGGCTTCATGCCCAGTTTAATTGCCGGCGGATTGTTAACCGGTGTTGTGTACACCATGGTGCCGGGAATATTTCATTTACTTCCGGCATTGTGGATGCTCTTTTTTTCGATGGGCGTGTTCGCGACCAGCCGCATTCTGCCACGCCCGACATTCTGGTGCGGAGCGTATTATCTTGTGGCGGGAATTCTCACATTGGCCTTATCCGCCGATGGGCGCACCTTGGATCCGTGGATGATGGGAGCGGTTTTTGCGGTGGGACAGTTTATTACCGCAGGCATTTTATATTGGACACTGGAGCGGCGGCATGGCCAATCAACCGATGACAACACGTAAAGAACCCGGACGCTATGCATATGAGGGACTCGATCGCGTTATTCACGAAAAAGCGCGATTGAGCATTGTATCTTCCCTGGCGGGTCACGCGGACGGCCTGCTTTTTAATGAGCTTAAAGAAGTGTGCGCGTTAACGGACGGCAATTTGAGTCGGCATATTTCGATTTTGCAGGAGGCTGCGGTTGTTGAGGTCTGGAAACGCCTGCGCAACAATAGATCGCAGACCCTTGTTCGTCTGACTCCGGATGGTCGCAAACGCTTTCTGGAATACCTTGAGCAGTTGGAGCAGGTTATTGCCGACGCCAATAAGGCTGTCCCAGCCGGCTTTCAGCCGGGGAGAATCAAAGCCGATCCGGCGGCGTAAAATTTTTTGCACTCTAAACTTTGCAATGCAAAGTGAAAGCGAGGTCTATATGCGAGTTATTCGAGCTTCGGCCATGGGCGTCTGTTTTGGTGTGCGTGACGCATTGAAAGTCGCTGACACTGTCGCACAGCCGGTGCAGGTAACGGTTTATGGCGAACTGGTGCACAATCCGCTGGTGCAGCAGCGGATGCGGCGGCGTGGATTTCAGCAATTCGGCGAAGGGGATCGCCGGGATGCCATTCCCGATACGCCGCACGTACTGATTACCGCCCATGGAATTAGTCAGCGCCGCACGGCGGCCTTGCTGGAGGCTGGTAAAACCCTCTTGGATACCACCTGCCCGCTGGTAAAAAAAGCCCATGCCGCCGCCATTGGCCTGCGGGATCAAGGGTATCATGTGCTGCTGATCGGGCGGCCCGGCCATGTCGAAGTTCAGGGAATTACCGAAGATCTATACAGTTATGATGTACTGCCGGATAGCGCGGCGGTCAAAACCTATCACCACAATAAACTCGGCATCATTTGCCAGACCACCACACCCTCCGCACGGGCGCTGGAAATTCGCGCGGCCGTAAAGCGCAAGAATCCGCACGCCGAAATAAAGTATATAGATACGATATGCCAACCCACCAAGGATCGGCAATTGGCGGTTGAAGATTTATTAAATCAGGTCAATACGGTGGTGGTGGTAGGGGGGAAAAACTCCAACAATACCCGACAGTTGGTTCATCGGTGCCAGGATCGCGGAGCCGTCGTATATCATGTGCAAAGCGCGGCCGAACTCGATCCTCAATGGTTTGAATCCATAGAAGCCGTCGGCCTGACCGCTGGTACCAGCACACTGCCTGAAACCATTGAAGATGTTTACAATGCGATTAGCGCCATGGGCGGCATTTCTAGATTTGCCACGGATAACAGTCCATGCAATAAATATCCGCGAAAAATCAACACAGGCGGGCAAGCTGATGCGGCATGAACGCGCCGCTGCGCCATGGCGCATCCGCGTTTCCAGCGGGACGAATTAGCGAGAAAGCGACGGATTATCCAAGAATAGAGGGCTTTGATACAGAGGCAACGTCGGTGCTACACTCATAACCATTGGCTCGGTGGATGTGACATGTATCGTTGGAGGCGAAATACGGAAATAAGAATGTCAGCACATTTCCCCGACAAAACCGCGGCGCGAAGTTGTGATCAAACATACGCGCCGCAGGTCTCGGAAACAATGCGCTATTGCGATTCCTTGACGTTCAACCGCTTGCCGTTTTGCGCAACCAACGGTTGTTTAACCGGCTTGGACTGCGTAGAAAAAACAACATTCCAAGAGTACAGGCCAATCCAAGCGACCAACCTGTCGGTTCGGGGACGGCATCGGTATCGCTAAGAAACGTATAGGTACCCACCGGAAGCGCCAAGCCGGGCGTTGTGTAGGTTCCATTCTCCGCTACACTGGGGAAATTGACCAAATTGGTATTCAACGGTAAACCACGAACATCCCAAGGGCTATCCGGTTTGATGACGCCCGGATCCTCCTGGCTGCCTTCCGGGTAAGTCATTGAGAACACCGAAAAGGTGTCGCCATAGGCCGTGCCCGCAGCAGATGGATAAATCCGGAGCATATCGGATATCGTCGGCGAGACACCGGGCGGATTGAGCCAGTAGATATCGCCGGCTTGGAGGAACACCCCGCCGGTTGAATATTCCGGCACGCCATCCGGTCCCGACGCTACGGCTACCGACGGTGAGAAGGGGAGGGTTGTTCCTTCCGTGATTGTCATGACGCTGTTGGCCCCGTTTTCATGCACCGTTAGATTAAATAATATCGGCTGTTGAGGAACACCGACGGTGACGACCGAAGATGCCGCCCCCATGGCCGAGGAATGCAGCCCAAGGATCGCTATACCAATGGCAAAAAAAGTCGATTTCATAAATGGTTCTCCTGAAGAAAAGTCCATTCCTCGCGGCCCGGGGTACAACCCCAGACAGATGCGCGGGAAGTTTCTTATGTATTCCGACGGGTGCCGGTCGAGTCCGGAATGGACCGCGCAGGCCCGCGTCCCAGATTTACCGGTATTACATGCGTTACCTCCTCTCTTGCAGCAAAGCAACCGCTGATTCCAGACCGCGCCATGTTGGCAGGTAGCACCGAATTCCGGCGCGGCGCGACAGAAGCTCCAGATCGGGCCGGTTTGGTGCGCCGACGGCAATAATCTGGACTTCCGAGGCCATCCAGATGAGGGTCGCCGCCAACTCGAGCCAGATGTCCGCATGGGCCGTCAAGTCCACGACCAGAACCCGCGGTCGGTGTATTTGGATTTCTCTCATAATCGCCTCCTCCGGCACAGCGGTCAGAATACACCACAGCCAATCCGGCGGGCTTTCCACCTGTAAGTCGCCGGCGGTGATTGCGATTATCGGATATTGTTGAAACATAGACATATAAACATCCTGCATCGCGCAGCCCGGAGAATTTCGTGTGCGTTAGACCTGTATGGAATGCAACATTCGTGCCGGAGTTGAGCAGTGTGAACAAAATAATTGTAACTAGTGTAATTCCAATGACTTGCGGATTGTTATAGCGCCCGATACGGCGAGGGGCGGAAGAGCCGGAAATGCTCCACAATGGCACCGATAGCAACCGGATGCGATGGGCTTTGCCGCACTGTATCTGCATAGGCGCGAATTTGATACCACTTTGGCAACTTTGAGCCGAAATGGCTCATGGGCCTGTTCAATGGCGCAGACCGTAGCGCTGCGCAAGGCGGCAAAGGCGGCGGCGTTCGATATGCAAAAGCGCTGCGGCGCGGCTCACCTGACCTTGGGTTTCACTCAGGGCCAATTGCACCAGTTCTCTCTGCGCTTGCTCCAAAGGAATCAGATGGGTAACACCTGGTACGGTCACGCCAAGTCCCGGACGCCGAATATACGGTGGGAGATCCCCAATTCCGGCGTGTCCGCCCCTGGATGCCGCGGCGACAAACTCCGCGGCGTTGGCCAGTTCACGTACGTTTCCGGGCCAATCATAAACACACAATGCCGCCATTGCCGGCACGTCAAATTCCACTGCCGGCTCGCGATATAGCTGGGCGATCCTTTCCAGAAAATGCCGCAGCAGAAATGGAATATCGTCGCGACGTTCCCGTAAGGCAGGCAGATGAATTCCCAATACATTGAGTCGGAAATAAAGGTCTTCCCGGAATCGGCCGTTTCGTATCATATTTTCCAGATCACGATGCGTCGCTGCAAGGACACGAATATTGATCGAAATCGGGTTGACGGCCCCCAGCGGTACCACCGCCCGTTCCTGCAGGCAGCGCAGCAGTTTGGCCTGGGCGGCTAAGTCCAACTCACCGAGTTCATCGAGAAATAGCACGCCGCCATCAGCGGCGCGCAAGGCACCCAGAGTGTCTCTGTGTGCGTCGGTAAAGGCTCCACGGACATGACCGAAAAGCTGGGATTCCAACAGGGTATCGCGCAGGGCTGCGCAATCGACAACGACGAAAGGCCCGGCGGACCGTGAGCTTAGCGTGTGAATGCAGCGGGCCACAAGTTCCTTGCCGGTACCGGTTTCTCCGCGAATCAATGCAGTCGCGTCCCGGAGGGCCAACTGGCTGATTTGGAGGCGCAAATTCTCCATCGCCACTGAATTGCCGACCAGGCCGGAAAGCGTTGTCGAATCACGTTGCCCTGACACCTTTTTTACCCTCCCGTCGCAGCAGCAGTAACCCTGTTCCGCCGATCCCCGGCAGCGCCAGCGCCGCTGGTTCGGGAGTTGCCGCATCGTAGGCCGCGGCCGTTACATCGCTTTGGTAGTCGAAATACCGTTGCGAAGTATCGCCTGGATTGCCCGCAGGATTGCCGGAGGCGGAATTCGGAATGGCGAACTGCATTCCGATAAATATTGTGTTGCTGCCCGGCAGCCACCCGCCCGGCCCCGCGAAGCTGTCCAGGTAAGTCTTGAGTTGGCTCGCCGTCACGGCGGTTGAGGCTACGCCACGGGCACTCGTTGTGCCGGGTGCCGGAACCGACGCAGTCATGTACTTCCATGTTTTATTTGCCGGCCCTGCGTTGAATTTGGTATCCGGGCCGAAGGTTTGCAAGCCACTGGTACCTCCCTCATTCCATGCTTGCGCGTCTTCGCTGTATGTGGCTGCCAAGGCGTTAGCAGCATTCCAATAGGTTGTAAAGGCACTATTGTTGTTGGAGTACTTGAAGAAGAACCAGTTATTGCTGTTTGCTGTGCCATCAGCGTCACCGAATGCCGTGGGCGCGAGGCCCTGTGTAGTCGCGATAAAGGCGGCCACGACCAGAAATGCTCCACCACCACGGTGAAGTTTAGTCTTGCACATACCTGCTACCCCAGTATAAGAATCCTAATCACCGCAAATCGGGGGCACCGAATCATCGAAACCAGAACACCGTTGGCGGTACTCAATGACCACGGATCAATTGCCTGGGATTTCCAAGACCGTTGATCGATGAGAAACCATTGATCTTGCGGTTCACAAATCACCGCGTGCCACCGATCAGCGCAACCCGAATGCCAGATAAACCCCCGCCACAGTGCTGTCACTGTGTACCGTGCTGCCGTACAAAGTGTCAACAAAGCGATTGCTGGCCATGACCTCCTCGCCGTAAACACCCAGGCTGAAGTCGCCATGGCGGTGCGGGATATGAAACGCCCGCGTCAGCGAGAAGTTCAGGCTAAGTCCCACCGTGGAGCCAAGGTATCCGCTGGAGGTTGTACCGTTGGTTTCCACCCGTTGCTGCCCGAAAATAAACGACGAACTGGCATAGGGGTTAATTTTCATAAAGCTTATTCCCGGCAACTGGTAGCTGGGGCGTAGGCCCACTTCCAGATATTCGCCAGTGCCGCTGGTGGATGACGTGGTGTTGCCGAGATAGCGGTAATTGTAATCGAATCCGACGTACAAATAGGGGTGCATCGCCAGATATTTCATCCAGGTATCGTTCACGCTGATCTGGCCATATCCCTCCACGGTATTGTAAAGGCCAATGCCGGTGACCGTTGCCTGGGCTGTCGATCCCGCCGGTGCGCCCGACGGCACCGAACCGGAAAATGTGTACTGGGCACCCGCCAGCGGGGAAACATAATCGGCCACGCCCACCTCGGCAACCGCGACATTGCAGATGTCCACGCGCAGGCCCAGGGCCATGGCGGTCAGTGGAAAATCCCCCAGCACTTTCGCGTCACTGGCCAGCGTGCCCCATCCGTAGCTGGAACTGGAAAACGGTGTGCTGTAGGAGCCTCCGGAAGTGGTAACCGTTTTAGTCCCTGATCCGACGCCGGAGTATGCCGGTGAGTTGCCTAACCCGTTGGCGTAATCGGTTGAAAACCGGCTGTACAACGCGACCGATTGACCAAGGTGCAGCGTGGAGCCAAGGGTCAATTGCAGATTCAAGCTATTATGGCCAAGATCAGAATACCGAAACCAATAGTCATCCGCCGCCGAAAGGTATCCATTGAAGGCAAGAGACGTATCGCCGGATGCGTCGGTGGGAGAAAGTTCGTTGGTCATAGCATCGGAAAGCGCCGCCAGCGCGGCCGAGCCGTTGGCAGCCGGCAACGCCGGGGAAGTTGCGGCGGCACCGGCTTGCGTTGCCAGCGCCGGAACGGAAAGAAGTAATACCGCCGCTGTGACCAGCCTGTGTGTTTTTTCCATTGTCGATCTCCATATGCAGATGTCTAAAACTAAAACCATGACAAAGGTTTTATGACCGGAGATCCGGTCCGCCGCAGCTTCTCCGGCGAACCAGCAGCAACGCCCCCGCGGCAAGGCCCATGATCGCCAGGGTTGCCGGTTCAGGAACGGTCGGGATCGGCTGGAAGGTAACGCTGAATGGCTGCAAATTCTTGTCATGAAATTCCAGTAACGAGCTTTTAGTGAGGTCTGCCGTGTTTGCGGAGGCAGCTTGGGGGACGAATGACATCGGCTGCCAGGAGGCACCGGACGCGAGCGTCATGCCACCACTCATGGAAATCGAGTAAACCCCCTGGTCGGTGTCCAAGCCGGGATTGTTTGTCACAAGATTGCCGCTGGAATTGTAATATTTCTGGGTGGTGCTGATCGTCGTGAACCCAAGCTGGGGTTGAAGAAGCGTATCAACGTGAAAATGAGACCTGTCAGGATGCAATAGACTGCCACCTGTTCCGGTTTTCTGATTCGGGTAGTCGGTATTACTTCCATCGGTGATTGTGAAAGTAAATCCTGACCACGGGACACCAGTGAGGTTCGTAATATCCATGGCCAACGTGAAGTAAGTCAATTGTGCGGGCGAGGCGGGATCGGGATTGGTTGCCAGGGAAAAATTGACGGTTACCGGGTCGAGTGTTTCCCACAATGTATCCTCCTGTACAAGAATTGTGGGTGTGGTCGAAACAAATGTTGCCGTATTCTTCACTGCAACGAGCCCGACGTTATACTCGTTCGAAGTAGATTCCCATTGGTAGCCCAAGTTATCGTTAAAGGGTGAAACCGCCGTCCCAAGTGCGACATTCCTGACGTTACCAACTCCCGCTGCCACCACTGCGGCCAAAGCTATCTTTCGCCCGGGACAGCCCTTCATGATATTTCCGACGGGTGCCTTACCACGATAAAATTTAATCCTGCCCATAGGTGCTACTCCTCTAAAAGAATTCGTTTCGCCGATCATGCAGCTTGGCCACACATTGAATCAACAGGCTTGCTGCACCATGGCGTACCGGCGAATCTACCGTTGGCTATCCCCGCACTGCAAATCGGCGCCCCCGAATCATCGGAGCCGGAACGCCGGTGGCGGCATTGTATTTATCTATATTCATGCGCATCCTTGCGGCAACGCACCATCCTCTCATTACGGCAGCGGGCGTGTCCGCCCGCCGCCGCTTTGCCCTATCTCTGCGGCTCCTTTTGCTCCACTTTCCACACCTCCAATTCGCGCCCGTATCGGCCATTATTTGGCTTCAACTTTTTAAAACTTGGCGTTCGCCGCGTTTCCGGAGCACCAGCAGCAACGCCCCCGCAGCTACGCCCATCAGAGCCACAGGTGTGGGTTCGGGCACGACCTGCACCAGGAACTGGTAGCCGTTAATTCCGTTAAACGTATCACTGAACGGTCCGGCGCGATAAACCTGCGAGGTCAACACCGGCGTTCCGGGGAAATAAATGGAATCGCCGAAAACGGAGCTTGGCGAATCCGGAGTGGTGAAGGAAAAGCCCTTGAGGGTATTTCCCGCCGCAAGGTAACTGCCTGAACCGCCGGCTTGAAATTCAATGGAGGCACCCTTTTCTCCCAAGGCTCCGCCGACGCTTTGCGAGTCCGGTCCGTCCGCCCAGCCGGTAGGGGCCGATACTGTAATGGGATTGGAGGCAAGGTAGCTTTGGTGGGGGATCCAGGCAAACCAGAATGTCCCCACAGTGCTGCCGTCGGTGCTGGTGTTGGTTAGCGATAAATCGTAGGTATACTGCGTCTGGCCGCCGACGACCGCACTGGAGGCCAGGGCAATGGTGCCGCTGGCGGTTTCCGATCCATAAGCCGGTGCAGGCAGAGCCGCGAAAATCGCCACGGCCAATGCCGCTGTCAAGGCGGCGGTAACAAGGTGAAAGCGTTCGATCTTACCCATGGTATGTTTCCTTTCTGAAAAACTTGCCCCATGTAATCGGTGGCTCCGAACCATCGGAGCCGGAAATCCGATCGCACGAGTATTCATCGACATACGTCGGCATCCTTGCGAAGCCGAGGCATCCACTCATTACGGCAGCGGGCGTGTCCGCCCGCCGCCGCTTTGCTCAGTCTCTGCGGCTCCTCTTGCTCCGCTTTCAACACCTCCAACTTATTGCCGCAAGCCTATAGGCTGTGCTTTCGTGTTCTCAATGCGTTAAAGTTTCGCCCCCCGTTTTCGGCGAGCCAGCAACAAGGCTCCGCCGGCAAGGGCCATCAATGCCAACGACGCTGGTTCCGGCACGATGACGTTATCCTGTGGAACATTACCGCTCAACAGGTCCGATCCCAGCGCCTGGATTTGTGATAACGTCAATTCTTGTCCAGACGATGTAATGGACTGGGCGGTATCAATCTGCCCAGTATAGGGATTGATGGCGGCAATTCCCGTGAAGTTCTGTCCGGCGGTGCCATTTGGATCCTCAAAGGGCACCAGAAAATCCTTAATGGTAGCGCCGCTGATGCCGGGTTCCGCAACCTGCAATACGTCTGAAGCGTTGCTGTCCGCTTTATCGGTTCCGACAAAACCGGGTTCGGTGCTCAAGTTCACGGAGCCATTGCTCACATCTGTGGTGGCATCGGTGATAGCGGTGCCGGCGGTGATGGCGGAAGCACTGGCGATATTCACCTGCGCCGCTTCGGGAATGCTGTTGAATGTGCCTGCATCAGGCGACGGCGGGATTGTTGCCAGCGGATCCGCGACGCTCACGTAGTTCCCGCCCCAAGGGCGACCCACTGTAACGATGGGGCCGAACAGTGCGTTGAGAAAAGGATTATACGTAACTACTGCGCCATTAGGAAGCAGGTAAGGAACTGTAATATTTGAAACGTATGCGATACCCAGACCCAGCGGCTGGCCTGCGGATGGATGGGCAAGCGCATAGCCGGTCCACGGGTCCGCGACGGCGAAACCGTTAATCGTATATGGCGTGTTCACCACAGGGGCGGCTGTCGCAAATACGCCCCACACCGCGTCCCAATGTCCGCCGTTATTAACGACAATGCCATCCGGAATTTCGGTGGCCGCCACTGAA